>NZ_JADMTC010000001.1:316897-616897 GCF_015561235.1 Streptococcus oralis
CCACTACTTTAACATAAAGAAAAAGTAGTGAATACTCTCTCCCGTCGGAAATTTCTTCACTACTAATCTTAGTATGTTTTCTACAGCAAAATAGGCTCCATAATCCCTATGGTGGTTTTACCCACTACAGAAATTATAGAGCCCTTTTCTTTTACCTTTTCTGAAAAAGGAGTATAATAGGGGCGAAAATATAAAATCGTTTTAATGATTTAGAATCGAGGAAAGGATTATGAGTAATTCTAGTCAGAAAGGTGCTAAATTAGGGACCTGTGCCCCTGATCAGGTTTATCAGGTGTTGCAAACAAGTCCTCAAGGCTTAAACTCACAAGAAGTCCAGAAAAGGCAGGCGACTTACGGGCCTAACCAATTAAAGGAGAGTAAACAAGAACCTATTTGGTTGACTTTTGTCAGACATTTTACCAGTCTCATGGCCCTCTTATTGTGGGTTGGTGGCTTTATCGCTATGCTTTCTCATAGTCTAGAGTTGGGGATTGCTATCTGGTTGGTCAACATTATTAATGGTCTCTTTAGTTTTATTCAAGAATATAGAGCAAGTCAGGCTACGGCAGCCCTTAATAAGCTTCTTCCATCTTACACACGGGTTCTTCGGGATGGGAAGGAAGATAAGATTCTTGCTCAGGACTTGGTGCCAGGGGACTTGGTTTTCATTGAAGAAGGAGACCGTATTTCTGCAGATGGACGCTTGATTGCCGTGACAGATTTGCGGGTTAATCAGTCTGCTCTTACTGGTGAGTCTAACCCTATTTACAAGTCAGACCAAGCGGATTTAGATCCTGAAAAAACCGAGTTAGAATATGACAATATGGTGTTTGCTGGAACTACAGTTTCTTCTGGGTCTGGGTGTTTTATAGTATCTGCTATCGGAATGGAAACAGAGTTTGGACAAATTGCAGATTTGACACAAAACCTTACTCAGGAAAAAAGCCCTCTTCAGAAAGAATTAGATCATTTGACCAAGCAAATTTCAGTAATTGCAGTCTCTGTTGGTCTCTTCTTTGTGGTTGCAGCAACCCTATTTGTTCACCAACCTTTGTCTCAAGCCTTTATCTTTGCCCTGGGTATGATTGTTGCCTTTATTCCTGAGGGGCTTCTTCCCACGGTTACCCTATCTCTAGCCATGGCCGTTCAGCGCATGGCTAAGGATCATGCTTTGGTTAAGAAGTTGTCTTCGGTTGAGACTCTTGGAGCGACCTCTGTTATTTGCTCAGATAAAACAGGGACCCTAACTCAAAACGCCATGACAGTTAATCATTTATGGACCTTGTCAGGTAATTATGAGGTAACTGGACTAGGTTATGCACCAGAAGGGCATATTGAGAAGGATGGCCGCCCTGTTTCTCTGAAGGAGAATGACCTCGTGAATCGTTTGGTTCGCTTTTCTCATTTGGCTAGTAATGCACAGGTTGTGGAACCTAGTGCTGATAATCCCAATTATACGATTTTAGGTGATCCGACTGAGGCTTGTCTTAATGTTTTAGCCGAAAAAGCAGGGATTAATTTAAATGAAAATCACGCTTGGGCTCCTCGTATCAAAGAAATTCCCTTTGATTCTGATCGTAAACGAATGACAACGGTACATAGTCTCGAAAAAGGTCTAGATGGCAGTCACCATATTTCCATCACTAAGGGTGCGCCTAAAGAAGTGATGGAACTTTGCTCAGACTATTATGATGGTCAAGGGGCAATCAAATCTATGACTGCTGCAGAACGTCAGGCTATTCTTGCTGCTAACGATAAATTTGCTCGTGACGGCTTGCGTGTTTTAGCTGTGGCTTATAGACCCTTAGAAAGTGATCATATTGGAGAAGATAAGTGGGATATGCAGACTTTGGAAGAAAATATGGTTTTTCTGGGTCTTGTTGCCATGAGTGATCCCCCACGTCAGGGTGTACGTGAAGCTATTGCAAAATGTCACCGAGCTAATATTCGTATTATCATGGTTACAGGTGACTATGGCTTGACGGCTCTTAGTATTGCCAAGAAAATCGGAATTGTGCAGGGTGATGATGCGCGTGTTGTTTCAGGACTTGAACTGGCTGACATGGATGACGATCAACTTAAAGAAGCGCTTAAAGGTGAGATTGTTTTTGCCCGTGTAGCCCCTGAACAAAAATATCGTGTAGTCAATGCACTTCAGGAACTTGGTGAAGTTGTTGCTGTTACTGGTGATGGAGTAAATGATGCCCCTGCTCTGAAAAAGGCTGATATCGGGGTAGCTATGGGAATATCCGGAACTGACGTCGCCAAGGAATCTGCCGATATGATTTTAACGGATGATCACTTTGCTTCTATTGTCCATGCTGTTGAAGAGGGACGTGCCGTTTATCGAAATATTCAAAAATTCCTGACCTATATTTTTAATTCCAATACACCGGAAGCTGTACCATCTGCCTTCTTCTTGTTCTCTTTGGGGCGCATTCCTCTTCCTTTAACCGTTATGCAAATCCTAGCTATTGACTTAGGAACAGATATGGTACCTGCTTTGGGATTGGGGGTTGAACCACCTGAAGAAGGAGTGATGGACAAGCCACCAAGACGTTTATCGGACCGCTTACTTAATCGCCAACTATTGCTTAAAGCTTTTGTCTGGTATGGATTGATTGAAGCAACCTTGGCTATGGGTGCTTTCTTCCTTAATTATTGGGTAAATCAAGGAAATTTGAACCATCTGGCTAGCTCAGGTCCCCTCTATCGAGAGGCAACCACCATGACTTTGGGAGCGATTATCTTTACTCAGATTGGTATGGCCATGAATAGTCGTAAGGGTAGGGGCTCTATATTCCAAGTTAAACTTTTTGCTAATAGGATTATTAGCTTAGGAATTGTTCTAGAAATTGTTCTCTTTATTATCCTATCTTATCTACCGCTCTTCCACACGCTATTTAACACAGCCCCAATTGGACTTGATGATTGGCTCTATTTACTTGCTTGTCCCTTTGTTATTATGGCTTTGGAAGAAATCAGATATCGCTTATTTTCTACCATTTGTCAAGTCTATCAAGGCTTTAATTAAAAAAAGAGATAAGACAGTAGCTATTCTGAGGTTACTGTCTTATTTTTAACACTTTTTGATCTATAAAAGGGCATGCTAAAAAACACCTCATCTGGTATTTTTTAAAACAAGGTGTTACAATAATACGGCATAGACAGCCTTATCGATTTTGGGTCAAAGAATAATCGTAAAGTTTGTTATGCGTAATGAGGTAATACATTGTTCTGATGAGACGATGTATAGAGGCAATCGTATGTGGCTTAGTTGAAGCTATTGTCGATTGTCTTTTTCGATTCTCATAAAAGTCAGCGATATGACAGGGATTGGTATGACTAGCTGAAGCGATGTTGTGAATGCACTTGAACAAGATTTTTCTGGCATAGGGATTACCTCGTTTAGTGATGTGTTCCTTAGCGAGAAAGTTCCCAGATTCATAGTGTCTTAGGTCAATGCCAATAAAAGCGTTGATTTGATTAGTAGACTGAAAGCGCCGAATATCTCCTAATTCGCCAATGATAGATGTCGCTGTGGTTTCTGCGATGCCAGGAATTGACCGTAAGATGTCATACTCTGGTAAAGGCTGAGCTAGAGCTACCA
The DNA here is from genome assembly GCF_015561235.1 of Streptococcus oralis. GTDB lineage: Bacteria > Bacillota > Bacilli > Lactobacillales > Streptococcaceae > Streptococcus > Streptococcus oralis_BK. The sequence goes on from NZ_JADMTC010000001.1 coordinate 320,508, forward strand.
TGTCGTTTAAGACAACTTGTCTGCGTTCAGAAAGACGAAGCAATTCTTGAGCATAGTAACGAACCTCTTCAAGCATTTGGGAGATTTTCTTGACCGCACAAAAAGATTGTTTAGCGAGTTTTATAAGTTTATCAGTCAGGTAAGCAATACGCTTTTCAGAGATGCGTTTGGAGGTTGATTGACGGATAATCTCATACAAGTCACTTTGAGATAGGCTTAATACAAACTCTTTACATGGAAAAGCCATCACTAAGTTCCAATATTGCTATCCAGTTGGTGTAGATAAGAGATTTTCCAATTCAGGAAAGGTGACTTGTAGAACCTTGTGCAGACGGTTTTTAGCTCGAACAAGATCTTCAGTCATATTTTGATAGAAACGGCTTAAATCACGCAGGTGTTGATAAACTTCTTCCTGAACGTAAGTTGGTTTACGATTGTGCACAAGCTGAGATTTAGCCAACTTTTCAGCGTCAATTTTATCTGTTTTACGAACTCGCAGACTGTCTAATTGCTTCTTAGCTTCCAGTGGATTTAGCCGTGTATAAGCGTAACCGCATTCCTCAAGAAAGGCCTGAAGACGTCGAGAATAGACGCCTGTGGCCTCAAATATAATCTCAGGGTTATGAACTGTTTTCAAGTCGCCCAATAGGCGATTGAAACCAAAGGCATCATTGAGTATGGTGTAGCCATGAACCTTCTCACCGTTGACTAAAATTGCCACCTCAGAACTTGTTTTGCTGACATCAATTCCAAATACTGCACGCATGACATTACCTCTTTTGTCTTGAATAATTCCATGTTTTAGTGATTTTATTTTCAATACGCGACGTTTAGCGTCCCACATACTTTGATCAAACTCCACCTAAAACAAGGTGTTTTGCCAGTTTGTCAAGCGACGTCTAGCGCCATAGAGCCCTACGACTTTACAAGACGCCACTACTTTAACATAAAGAAAAAGTAGTGAATACTCTCTCCCGTCGGAAATTTCTTCACTACTAATCTTAGTATGTTTGTCAACTGCAGTGGGTTGAAAAAAGCTAACATCTGGAGAGGACGATCGTCCTTCTCTCCATTTTTATATTCAGAGCGATGAAAATTCGTTTCTTAAAGTTTTCAAAGTTCCGAAAACCAAAGGCATTACGCTTGATAAGTTTAATAAGCTCTAAATTTTTAGTATTATGCTCATCAAGAGGTTCGGAATATTCTAGTGGTGGATCATTAAGTTTAGCGACTAAATATTGGTCTTTAGGTTCAGGATGGAATCCTCTACAGAATTCACAAGCATATTTAGCAGCAGATCAAAATTATAATCACAGAATCACGTTAAATGAATTGTATACATACTCTCGTGAACAAGTTTTGAAACAAAATTCTAAACAGCATATTGAAGTTTATCCAGATAACAGTCAATTTGTTTTATTCAAGAAATAAGGAGGAAATAAAATGAAAGTATCAAAAAAATTACACTATTTAGTTTGTCTCTAGCAGGTTTAGCTTTACTAGCTTTCCCTCATTCAGGAAAGGCATTTGAGCTTAAAGAAGAATGGGTTATCAAGGGCGGTATTCGATACGAGAATGGGAAAGTCAGTAAGATTAATAATGGATACGAAGTAAATATTAAAGTATTAGATCTGCCTAGTACTAGCGAAATCGAATGGACAGTTAGTTTAAATGGAGAAAAGCAAAATACTAACTTCTTAGCTGAGGAAAGAACTGTATCTAAAACTGAAGATAAGGGACGTTTCTTGCACTTTTATATTCCCTATGGATGTCGTGGAGATATTGTAGTAGAGGCTAAGAGTGGAAACGAAGTGAAGACATGGTCTACTAAGGTAGTTGATGATGTTTATTCAGATGACGCTAAGAGTGGTTACTTCGTTATCGATGGGGGGCAGTAATTAGATATCAAAACCCGCTCTGCTGAGCGGGTTTTATCTATTCTTACCTTTCTACAATACCCACGTTCGGATAGCATGGGCAACGCCGGATTCATCGTTTGTTTTGGTGATGTATTTGGCAATTTTTTTGAGTTCTGGATTTCCATTTTCCATAACAACGGGGTTTCCAACGACTTCGAGCATGGCACGGTCATTTTCTTCATCCCCGATAGCCATAGTTTCATCTTTGGTCAATCCTAGTTTTTCAGCTAAGTGAGTGATGGCTGAACCCTTGTCCACATTCTTTTTAAGGAGTTCGAGGTAGAAAGGAGCAGATTTGTTGATAGAGTAGCATTCGTAAAATTCTGCTGGGATTTTTTTAATCGCAGTATCGAGAATTGCTGGTTCATCGATGAACATACATTTGACGATTTCTTTGCCCGCCATTTCTTCAGGTGTACGATAGAAGATAGGCATGCTGACGAGGGTTGATTCGTGCACCGTGTATTTTCCGATATTGCGATTGGCAGTGTAGATACCATCCTTGGTAATAGCGTGCATGTGGACACCGAGCTTGCGACTGAGAAATTCCATATCCAGATAATCCTCATAAGTCAAGGATTCGCTGATAATCTCATGTCCAGTAGCAGTTTCTTGGACAAGGCCACCGTTGAAGGTTACTACATAGTCACCCTCGTCTCTCAACTTTAAGTCGTCCAGAAGTTTGGCAACACCTGCAATGGGACGACCCGTTGCAATCACGATTTTGACACCAGCTTGTTTGGCATCTTGGATGGCAGAAAAGACTTCAGGAGTGATTTCCTTCTTACTGTTGACTAAGGTACCATCAATATCGACGGCGATTAGTTTAATACTCATATAGTTCCTCTATTCGTTCTTATTTGGGGTAAAATGATCGTTCTCAATCAAGTGTAAAAATTGCTGGGTGATACTTGCGAAGATGCTGTTTTGATCTAACATTTCTTTTGGGAAATAGAAACGATTATCTCCGTGGCGGCTACCAGAAAGGGATTGGACGATAGGAGACAGGCTAGAGAGTTCTGCCAGCTCCCCATTTTTTTGTATAATCTCAATCTGAGTCCGTGGATTTTCAGATTCGGGACGATAGATATCATAAGGGAGGTCAAAGTTCTTATGAATAGCAGTGTAGTAGTCTGGATCAAAACCGATTTCTTCAACCAGTTGTCTCATGCTTGCGAGTTGGTCTTGGTCTTCTTGGGAAAAGGTGATGGATTTAAAGACCTTGCGGTTGACAAAGCGTTGCGACAAGTCAGCGAGAATCTTGTCAGGACTGGTCATCCAGAGCTGGAAGTAGGTATTCATCACGCCATCATCAAGAGCCAGATAGTCAGCGAGAGTGACTTTCTTCTCGAAAAAAGGGAGGAGATGTGGAGAGGTGCGTGCAAAGAAGTCCTTGTCCTTAGGGTAGAGTTCCTTGGCACGTTTGAGGAGATTTTGAAGGAGAACTTCCATAGCACGTGTTGCTGGGTGGAAATAAACCTGCATATACATCTGGTAACGACTGAGTACGTAGTCTTCGATGGCATGCATGCCATTGCGCTGAAAGGCGATACCATTTTCGATAGGACGAATGACTCGGAGGATTCGAGTCAGGTCAAATTCCCCATAAGATGCTCCTGTAAAATAAGAGTCGCGCAAGAGATAGTCCATGCGGTCTGCATCAATTTGACTAGAAATGAGCTGAACGACCTGCTTGTTAGGATAGGTATGGTCGATGACACTGGCTACCTTTTCTGGGAAATCTGGCGCCACTTGTAGCAAGACTTGGTGAATCTCTGTCTCAGGACTTTGGATAATTTCCTGAGTGATGGCTTCGTGGTCTGTATCAAAGAGATGTTCAAAGGTATGTGAATAGGCACCGTGTCCTAGGTCATGTAGGAGAGCAGCGGTCATGGTCAAAAGAGACTCAGTAGGATCCCATTCTTCAGGATATTTTTCTTCAAAAATCTCCGTGATACGACGTGCAATCTCATAGACCCCGAGGCAGTGGGAAAAGCGACTGTGCTCCCCACCGTGGAAGGTATAACTGGAAGTTCCCAGTTGCTTGATACGGCGCAAACGCTGAAATTCTTTTGTATTGATCAAGTCATAGATGACCTGATTATTAACATGGATATAGTTGTGAACTGGGTCACGGAATACTTTTTCGTTCATATGACCATTATAGCAAAATCCTGCTCTTTTTGGTAAAATAGTAGGACAAGAGACAAGAAAGAGGACTTGATGTGAAAATTCGGATGCGAAATACGATTCAGTTTGATGAACAGTTGGAAGTCATTGATCAACTCTATGACGTGGAAGTACATGAAAAAGGAGATTATGGCTATTTACTCTTTTATAATGAGGAAAAAGAAAAAGTGGTACTCAAGTTTCATCAAGAAGAACTGGTGATGACCCGTTTCTCGAGTCCCAAGACCATTATGAGATTTCTAAAGGATACTGATAGTTTAGCCTATATTCCCACACCTATGGGGATGCAGGAGTTTATCATTCAAACGAGTCACTACAAACTAGATGGTCAAAAGATTGAACTAGCCTATCAACTACAAAACCAAGAGGGACATCCCTTTGCTAGCTATCAACTGGAAATTACTTGGGGATAAGAAAAAGGTTGGCGAGGGCCAACCTTATTTGATATAGAGTTCTTGGTTTTTTAGGACAATTTCACGTACACTTGCGAATTTCTTGAGTTTTTTAAGTTCTTCAGGATGGGTTACGAGAGTGATAACATAGCCCTCTTTGCCCATGCGACCTGTACGGCCAGCTCGGTGAGTGTAAGTTTCGATATCTCTAGGAATATCAAAGTTTACGACACATTCTAGACTATCGATATCAATTCCACGAGCCAGAAGGTCAGTTGCAAGGAGCAAGGTTAGCTGCTTGTCCTTAAACTTTTCCAAGATAACTTTTCTAAACTTGACATTGACATCGCTAGCGAGAGAAACAGCTAAGATATCCCGATACTGTAGTTTTTCCTCTGCGTTTCCAAGGTCTGAGAGGCTGTTAAAGAAGACCAGACCACGGAAATCCTCTACATGAGCTAGCTTTCGTAGCATATCCACTCGATGACGTTTGTCTACCTGCATGTAGAAGTGTTGAATGTTGTCTAACTTTTGGTCAGAAAGGTCGATGGTGCGCGTGTTTGGAGCAATCTTTTCTTGGTCAAACTTGGTCGTCGCACTCATGTAGATGAGTTGGTGGTCATGAGGTGCGTAGTGAGTGATTTTCTCTACAAAGTGAATCTGAGAATCATCGAGCAATTGGTCAAATTCATCCAGAATGATGGTTTCTACATTCATCATCTTGATTTTTTTCAATTTAATCAACTCAAAGATACGGCCAGGAGTTCCAATCAGAATTTCTGGCCCTTTTTTTAGGCGTTCAATCTGGCGTTTCTGACTCGAACCTGATAAGAAGAGCTGAGCAGTCAAGCCGATAGCCTCTGACCACGTTTTACATACATCAAAAATCTGTCCAGCAAGTTCTGTATTTGGTGCTAGAATCAAGAGTTGCTGGGCTTTTTTCTTTTGTAGTCTGAGAAGACTCGGTAGGAGGTAAGCTAGGGTCTTACCAGTTCCTGTTGGGCTCACTCCTAGAAGGTTTTCTCCAGCAAGAATGGGCTCAAATAGTTGAGTTTGAATGGGTGTGAATTCTTGGAAACCAAGTCGGTTACTTAGTTCTTGCCATTCAGTAGGTAGTTTGGTTTTCATTTTTCTCCCTCAAATCTAATGCCAGCAGTCTGGCGCATGGTATACAATAGGTCATGAACAGAACCTGCATCATCCAGCCAGTTCTGGTAAAGTGTCTGGTCTGGTTGCTGGATCATGTGTGCAAATGCAACTGCTTCCTCAGCCATCGTATGAGGAGCTTGTTGGATAGGGAGCTGGACTTGATTTCCTTGGTGGTCGGTAAAAATAGCTGAGCGGACATGCTCAATCGTGTTGAGAGTCAAGGTTCCATCTGTTGTGTAGATTTCGCAAGGAAGATTGGAAGTAATGTTTTTTCCTGCCTTGATATGAACTTGAAAGTCAGGGTAGAAGAGGGTACCGTCTCCATTTAGGTCAATGCTATTGTCAAGCTGTTGAGCCTGATAGGTCGCGTCTTGAGCCTTTCCAAAAAGGCGAACGGCAGCGTAGAGAGGATAAATCCCCAAGTCCATAAGAGCTCCACCAGCAAAACGGTCTGAAAAGACATTGGGTGTCTGTCCAGCCAACAAGTCAGGCATTTTGGAAGAATACTTGGCATAGTTGAAATCTGCTCCCAGCACTTGCTTGTCTGCTAAAAAGTTTTTGATAGTGGTAAAAGCTTCTTCGTGGTAATTACGAGCTGCTTCAAAGATAAAACAGTGATTTTTCTCAGCTGTTTGCCTCAAATCCAGCCATTCTTGTGGCTGAGTGACAGCTGGCTTTTCAAGAATGACGTGCTTACCAAAAGACAAGGCAGCCTTGGCTTGTACAAAATGAAAGGAGTTTGGACTGGCGATATAGACTACATCAAAGGAAGACTTAAAGAAGTCTTCTAATTGATCAAAGAGTTGGACATTTTGATAGCGGGAAGCAAAGACTGCGGCAGTTTCTAGTTTTCTAGAATAGATTGCGACCAGCTGGTATTCTCCGCTAGCATGGGCTGCTTCTATGAAATGATGGCTGATAGCTCCTGTTCCGATGACACCTAATTTAAGCATAGATACTCCTTTTCCGACTTTAAATTCTTCCTTCATTATAACATAGAAAAGAAGGACTATCCAACAGAGGGTAAAAATTTTCAAATGGACTACGCATTTCTTGGAGAAAGTGGTACAATATTTAGATAAGTAGATGAAATGAAAAGGGGGAGAAAATGAGATTATTGCCAATAAGAAAAATATCACGTCAGTCTAAGAGGCTAGCGCTTTTTTTGACTTTTTGTGCAGGATATGTAGATGCCTATACCTTTATCGTGCGAGGGAATACCCTAGTAGCAGGCCAAACTGGGAATGTGGTTTTTCTATCAGTAGGACTCATTCAACACAATGTGTCAGATGCCAGTGCCAAAGTAATGACCTTGCTAGCCTTTATGATGGGGGTCCTTTTATTAACTGTTTATAAGGAAAAATTGAGAATTGTTAAAAAGCCAATTTTGTCCGTAATTCCACTTGCAGTCCTGTCCCTAATTATAGGGTTTGTGCCACAAACTGTAGAGAATATCTATCTAGTACCGCCATTGGCCTTCTGTATGGGACTGGTGACAACTGCTTTTGGAGAAGTATCAGGGATTGCCTATAATAATGCTTTTATGACCGGGAATATCAAACGAACCATGTTGGCTTTTGGAGATTATTTTCGGACCAAGCATACGCCTTTCCTACGAGAGGGCTTGATTTTTGTTAGCTTGCTTAGCAGTTTTGTCTTCGGAGTTGTTTTTTCAGCTTATTTGACGATTTACTATCAGGAGAGGACAATTCTAGGTGTTCCTCTTATGATGAGTATCTTTTACTTCAGTATGCTTTTTGCTTCTTGGAGAAAAAAAGGAGAGAAAAAACTTAATTTTAATTGATTTTACTTGTAAGAAAAAAGAAGATATGCTATAATTGAAGAGTTGACTATGCACAGTCCTGTGCAACCGCACGAACATCGTTGCTCATCGTATACAAAATTTAAACTTTGTTATACTTAGAGCTCTTCTTTTAAGTGGTTCGTCCCACGATGCTAGGCGAGTCTTCACAAAAATACGGGGAAACCCTAAAAATCATAGGAGGTGCATAATGAGCACATACGCAATTATCAAAACTGGCGGAAAACAAGTTAAAGTTGAAGTTGGTCAAGCAGTTTACGTTGAAAAATTGAACGTTGAAGCTGGTCAAGAAGTTACTTTTAACGAAGTTGTTCTTGTTGGTGGTGAAAACACTGTTGTCGGAACTCCACTTGTTGCTGGAGCTACTGTAGTTGGAACTGTTGAAAAACAAGGAAAACAAAAGAAAGTTGTTACTTACAAGTACAAACCTAAAAAAGGTAGCCACCGCAAACAAGGTCACCGTCAACCATATACAAAAGTTGTCATCAACGCGATCAACGCTTAATTTTTAAGGAGAACACATGATACAAGCAGTCTTTGAGAGAGCCGAAGATGGCGAGCTGAGGAGTGCGGAAATTACTGGACACGCCGAAAGTGGCGAATACGGCTTAGATGTCGTGTGTGCATCGGTTTCTACGCTTGCCATTAACTTTATCAATTCCATTGAGAAATTTGCAGGCTATGAACCAATCTTAGAATTAAACGAAGATGAAGGTGGCTATCTAAAGGTTGAAATACCAGCGGATCTTCCTTCGCACCAGAGAGAAATGACCCAGTTATTCTTCGAATCATTTTTCTTAGGTATGGCAAACTTATCGGAGAACTCTTCTGAGTTCGTCCAAACCAGAGTTATCACAGAAAACTAACACGGAGGAAAACATTATGTTAAAAATGACTCTTAACAACTTGCAACTTTTCGCCCACAAAAAAGGTGGAGGTTCTACATCAAACGGACGCGATTCACAAGCAAAACGTCTTGGAGCTAAAGCAGCTGACGGACAAACTGTAACAGGTGGATCAATCCTTTACCGTCAACGTGGTACGCACATCTATCCAGGTGTAAACGTTGGACGTGGTGGAGACGATACTTTGTTCGCTAAAGTTGAAGGCGTAGTACGCTTTGAACGTAAAGGACGCGATAAAAAACAAGTTTCTGTTTACCCAATCGCAAAATAAAAAGGTCCAGTGAACCTTTTTATCCCGAGCCTTAAAATGAAAAGGCGAGGAAGCTAGAAGTAGCATTAAATAAGGCTTTCCGAGTTTTCGGAGAGCCTTTTTTTGTTTTGATACCCATTTTGAATTTAATAGAGAATAGTTAGATTTAAACTTGCGATGGACACTTTTTTCTTTTTTGGAAAAATTCTGAAATATGGTATAATGAACAGATAGAGAAGTTGGGGGTAAAAGATGAACATTCAACAATTACGCTATGTTGTGGCTATTGCCAATAGTGGTACTTTCCGTGAAGCTGCTGAAAAGATGTATGTTAGTCAGCCAAGTCTATCTATTTCTGTGCGCGATTTGGAAAAAGAGTTAGGCTTTAAGATTTTCCGTCGGACGAGTTCGGGGACTTTCTTGACCCGTCGAGGTATGGAATTTTATGAGAAAGCGCAGGAATTGGTCAAGGGATTTGATGTTTTTCAAAATCAGTATGCCAATCCTGAAGAAGAAAAGGATGAATTCTCTATTGCTAGCCAGCACTATGACTTCTTGCCACCGACGATTACGGCTTTTTCAGAGCGCTATCCTGACTACAAAAACTTCCGTATTTTTGAGTCCACTACAGTTCAAATCCTAGATGAAGTAGCTCAGGGGCACAGTGAGATTGGGATTATCTACCTCAACAATCAAAATAAAAAAGGTATTATGCAACGGATTGAAAAGTTAGGTCTCGAAGTCATTGAGTTGATTCGTTTTCATACTCACATCTATCTGCGTGAAGGACATTCCTTGGCGAAAAAAGAAGAACTGGTCATGGAGGATTTAGCTGATTTACCAACAGTTCGCTTTACTCAGGAAAAGGACGAGTACCTTTACTATTCAGAGAACTTTGTCGATACCAGTGCGAGCTCCCAGATGTTCAATGTGACGGACCGTGCTACTTTAAACGGTATTTTAGAGCGAACGGATGCCTATGCGACTGGGTCTGGATTTTTGGATAGTGATAGTGTTAATGGCATTACAGTTATTCGTCTCAAGGATAATTTAGATAATCGCATGGTTTATGTCAAACGAGAAGAAGTGGAGCTTAGTCAAGCTGGGACACTATTCGTTGAGGTTATGCAAGAATATTTTGATCAGAAGAGGAAATCATGAAAAAAAGAGGAATAGTGGCAGTGATTGTACTGCTCTTGATTGCACTGGATCAGTGGGTTAAAGCCTATGTTGTCCAACAGATACCTTTGGGAGAGTTCCGGTCTTGGATACCCAATCTCGTTAGCTTGACCTACCTGCAAAATAGAGGGGCAGCCTTCTCCATGCTGCAAGACCAGCAGTGGTTATTTGCTGTCATTACACTGGTCGTCATGGTAGGTGCCATTTGGTATCTACATAAACACATGGAAGATTCTCTCTGTTTAGTTTTTGGACTGACCCTGATAATCGCGGGAGGACTGGGCAACTTTATCGACAGAATGAGTCAAGGTTTTGTGGTGGATATGTTTCACCTAGACTTTATCAACTTTGCGATTTTCAATGTGGCTGATAGTTATTTGACAGTTGGTGTCATTGTTTTATTGATTGCAATGCTTAAAGAGGAAGTAAATGGAAATAAAAATTGAAACTGGTGGGCAACGTCTAGACAAGGCTCTGTCGGATCTGACAGAATTGTCACGCAGTCTCGCGAATGAACAAATCAAAGCAGGACAAGTTTTGGTCAATGGCCAAATCAAGAAAGCAAAATATACGGTCCAAGAGGGGGATGTGATCACTTACCATGTGCCAGAACCAGAGGTTTTAGAGTATGTGGCTGAAAATCTTCCACTAGATATTATCTACCAAGATGAGGATGTAGCCGTTGTTAACAAACCTCAAGGGATGGTGGTTCATCCCAGCGCTGGCCATACCAGTGGAACCTTGGTCAATGCCCTCATGTACCATATCAAGGACTTGTCAGGTATCAATGGGATTCTTCGCCCAGGCATCGTCCACCGCATTGACAAGGACACGTCTGGTCTGCTCATGATTGCTAAAAATGATGAGGCCCACTTGGCACTTGCCCAAGAACTCAAGGACAAGAAGTCTCTCCGCAAATACTGGGCGATTGTTCATGGCAATCTTCCCAATGATCGTGGTGTGATTGAAGCGCCAATTGGCCGTAGTGAAAAAGACCGTAAGAAACAGGCTGTGACTGCTAAAGGAAAGCCTGCCGTAACACGCTTTCACGTCTTGGAACGCTTTGGAGATTATAGCTTAGTGGAGTTGCAACTGGAAACAGGGCGTACCCACCAAATCCGTGTTCATATGGCTTATATTGGCCATCCAGTCGCTGGGGATGAGGTCTATGGTCCTCGTAAAACCCTGAAAGGACATGGACAATTCCTCCATGCTAAGACTCTAGGCTTTACCCATCCGAGAACAGGTGAAACCTTGGAGTTCACAGCAGATATTCCAGAGATTTTTAAAGAAACGCTGGAAAGATTGCGTCAAACTGAGAGTAGATAAAAGAGTTGAGATGCCTTGTCTCGACCTTTTTTATTTCAAGTCTTTTCTATTTTAAAGCATTCATGTTATAATGGATAAATATGAAGAATCGGAGTGAGAATATGAACTACAAACGAATCGTCTTTAAGGTGGGGACTTCGTCCTTGACAAATGAAGACGGAAGTTTATCAAGAAGTAAAGTAAAGGTAATTACCCAACAATTAGCTATGTTGCATGAAGCTGGGCATGAGTTGATTTTGGTTTCGTCTGGGGCAGTAGCGGCCGGCTTTGGAGCTTTAGGATTTAAAAAGCGTCCGACTAAGATTGCTGATAAACAGGCTTCAGCAGCGGTAGGACAAGGGCTTTTGTTGGAAGAATATACCACTAATCTTCTCTTGCGCCAAATCGTTTCTGCACAAATATTGCTGACCCAGGATGACTTTGTGGATAAGCGCCGTTATAAAAATGCCCATCAAGCTTTGTCAGTTCTACTTAGCCGTGGGGCGATTCCTATCATTAATGAGAATGATAGTGTTGTTATTGATGAGCTCAAGGTTGGGGACAATGACACTCTGAGTGCTCAGGTAGCAGCCATGGTCCAAGCTGACCTTTTAGTCCTCTTGACAGACGTAGACGGTCTTTATACAGGAAATCCTAATTCAGATCCAACAGCCAAACGCTTGGAGAAAATTGAGACTATCAATCGTGAGATTATTGATATGGCTGGTGGAGCTGGTTCGTCTAATGGTACAGGTGGGATGTTGACTAAAATCAAAGCAGCTACTATTGCGACAGAGTCAGGAGTTCCTGTTTATATCTGCTCATCCTTGAAGGCAGGTGCCATGATTGAGGCGGCTGAGGAGACCAAGGATGGTTCCTACTTTGTTGCTCAAGAGAAAGGTCTCCGTACCCAGAAACAATGGCTGGCCTTCTATGCTCAAAGTCAGGGAACGATTTGGGTAGATGGTGGAGCTGCAGAGGCACTTTCAAAAAACGGGAAAAGTCTCCTTTTATCGGGTGTGGTAGAAGTGGAAGGAAACTTCTCTTACCACGATATTGTAACAGTAGCAGATAAAGAAACAGATCAATCTCTTGGAAAGGGACGTGTCCAATTTGGCGTCTCAGCTCTAGAAGATATGCTCCGTTCTCAAAAAGCTAAGGGAGTCTTGATTCACCGTGATGACTGGATTTCCATCACTCCTGAAATCCAGCTGCTCTTTACAGAATTTTAGAGGTGAACGATGGTAAGTACACAAGAACAATTTGAACAGGTACAGGCTGTTAAAAAATCAATCAATACTGCCAGTGAAGCAGTGAAAAACCAAGCCTTGCTGGCCATGGCAGATCATTTATTGGCAGCTACTGAGGAGATTTTGGTGGCAAATGCCCTCGATATGGAAGCGGCCAAGGGGAAAATCTCAGATGTTATGCTAGACCGTCTTTATTTGGATGAAGGACGTATAGAAGCGATGGCAAGAGGGATTCGTGAAGTGGTTGTTTTGCCAGATCCTATTGGTGAAGTCCTAGAAACAAGTCAGCTTGAAAATGGCTTGGTTATTACCAAGAAACGTGTGGCCATGGGGGTTATTGGTATTATCTATGAAAGCCGTCCAAATGTGACGTCTGACGCGGCTGCTTTGGCTCTTAAAAGTGGGAATGCGGTCGTTCTTCGTAGTGGTAAGGACGCCTACCAAACAGCTCATGCTATTGTCACAGCCTTGAAGAAAGGTTTGGAGACGACTACCATAAATCCAGATGTGATTCAACTGGTGGAAGATACCAGCCGAGAAAGTAGCTATGCCATGATGAAGGCCAAGGGCTATCTAGACCTCCTCATTCCTCGTGGAGGAGCTGGTTTGATTAATGCTGTGGTTGAAAATGCTATCGTGCCTGTTATTGAGACAGGAACTGGGATTGTCCATGTCTATGTGGATAAGGACGCAGACGAAGACAAGGCTTTATCTATCATCAACAATGCTAAAACCAGTCGTCCTTCTGTCTGCAATGCCATGGAGGTTCTACTTGTTCATGAAGACAAGGCAGCAAGCTTCCTTCCTCGCTTGGAGCAAGTTCTGGTTGAGAATCGAAAAGAAGCTGGGTTGGAACCAATTCAATTCCGCTTGGATGAGAAAACAAGTCAGTTTCTTTCAGGTCGAGCAGCTGAGGCCCAAGACTTTGACACAGAGTTTTTAGACTATGTTCTCACTGTTAAGGTTGTGAGCAGTTTAGAAGAAGCGGTTGCGCATATTGAAGCCCACAGTACCCATCATTCGGATGCCATTGTGACTGAAAATGCTGAAGCTGCAGCTTACTTTACAGATCAAGTGGACTCAGCAGCGGTTTATGTCAATGCTTCAACGCGTTTCACTGATGGAGGCCAGTTTGGTCTTGGATGTGAGATGGGGATTTCTACTCAGAAACTGCACGCGCGTGGGCCAATGGGCTTGAAAGAGTTGACCAGCTACAAGTATGTGGTTACTGGTGACGGACAGATAAGGGAGTAAGAGATGAAGATTGGATTTATCGGTTTGGGAAATATGGGTGCTAGTTTGGCCAAGGCTGTCTGGCAGGCCAAGACTGGTCAACAGATTCTCCTTGCCAATCGTAGTCAAGCAAAAGTAGATGCTTTCATCGCCAACTTTGGCGGTCAGGCTTCTAGCAATGAAGAAATTTTTGCAGAAGCAGATGTGATTTTTCTAGGAGTTAAGCCTGCTCAGTTTTCTGAACTGCTTGCTCAATATCAGGCCATCCTTGAAAAGAGAGAAAGTCTTCTTTTGATTTCCATGGCAGCTGGATTGACTTTGGAAAAACTGTCCAAATTTCTGCCGACCCATCACCGAATCATTCGCATCATGCCCAATACTCCAGTGGCTATCGGCCAAGGAGTGATTAGTTATGCCATGTCAGCAAATTGTCGTGCTGAGGACAGGGAACTCTTTTGTCAGCTTCTAGTCAAGGCTGGTCTCTTGGTTGAACTTGGGGATGGCTTAATTGATGCTGCGACAGGTCTTGCAGGATGTGGACCAGCTTTTGTCTACCTCTTTATCGAGGCTTTGGCAGATGCAGGTGTGCAGACAGGATTGTCAAGAGAAAGGGCCTTGAAAATGGCAGCCCAAACAGTAGTAGGCGCTGGACAAATGGTCCTCGAAAGTCAAGAGCATCCTGGGGTCTTGAAAGATCAAGTTTGCAGCCCAGGAGGTTCGACTATCGCGGGTGTAGCAAGTCTGGAAGAACATGCCTTTAGAGGCACAGTCATGGACGCAGTTCATCAAGCCTATAAACGAACACAAGAACTAGGTAAATAAGAGGTTGGATGACTCCCAGCCTCTTTTATGGTCGAATGAATGGAGAAGACGCAAAAAGATTGTCACAAAAACCTATTTTTTTGATAGAATAGAAGGTAGAAAAAAAGAAATGAGTTAGACATGTCAAAAGGATTTTTAGTCTCTCTTGAGGGACCAGAGGGAGCAGGAAAAACCAGTGTTTTAGAGGCTCTTCTCCCAATTTTAGAGGAAAAAGGAGTAGAGGTGCTGACGACCCGTGAGCCAGGTGGAGTCTTGATTGGAGAGAAGATTCGGGAAGTGATTTTAGATCCAAGTCATACTCAGATGGATCCTAAAACAGAGCTTCTTCTCTATATCGCCAGTCGCAGGCAGCACTTGGTGGAAAAAGTTCTTCCAGCACTTGAAGCTGGTAAGTTGGTCATTATGGACCGCTTCATCGATAGTTCAGTTGCCTATCAGGGATTTGGTCGTGACTTGGATATTGACGCCATTGACTGGCTCAATCACTTTGCGACAGATGGCCTCAAACCCGATTTGACCCTCTATTTTGACATCGAGGTGGAAGAAGGATTGGCTCGCATTGCTGCTAATAGTGATCGCGAGGTCAATCGTTTGGACTTGGAAGGTTTGGACTTGCACAAAAAAGTCCGTCAAGGCTACCTCTCTCTTCTGGAAAAAGAAGGAAGTCGTATTGCCAAGATTGATGCCAGTCTTCCTTTGGAGGAAGTTGTGGAAGCTACCAAGGTTGTCTTGTTTGAGAGAATGGGATTGGCAAAATGAAACAAGAACAACTAAAGGCTTGGCAACCAGAACAGTTTGACCGCTTTGTCCGTATTCTAGAACAAGACCAGCTCAATCATGCCTATCTTTTTTCAGGTTTCTTTGGAAGTTTGGAAATGGCACAGTTTTTAGCTAAGAGCCTCTTTTGTAGGGATAAGGTAGGCGTTTTACCATGTGAGAAATGCCGAAACTGCAAGCTGATTGAACAGGAAGAATTTCCTGATGTCACCTTGATTAAGCCAGTCAATCAGGTCATCAAGACAGAACGGATTCGAGAATTGGTGGGTCAGTTTTCCCAAGCAGGGATTGAAAGCCAGCAACAGGTCTTTATTATCGAGCAGGCGGAGAAAATGCATCCCAACGCAGCCAACTCTCTGCTCAAGGTTATCGAAGAACCCCAGAGTGAAGTTTACATTTTCTTCTTAACTAGCGATGAGGAAAAGATTTTGCCAACCATTCGAAGTCGGACGCAGATTTTCCATTTTAAAAAGCAAGAAGAAAGGCTCATCCATCAATTAGAACAAACAGGTCTGGTCAAGAAAAAGGCGACCCTATTAGCCCAGTTTTGTCAATCACGAGCTGAAGCTGAAAAGTTGGCAAACCAGGCAAGTTTTTGGACCTTGGTGGATGAAAGTGAGCGCATGCTGACTTGGTTATTAGCCAAGAAAAAAGAAAGTTATCTTCAGGTTGCTAAATTAGCTAGCTTGGCAGATGACAAGGAAAAACAGGATCAGGTTTTGCGAATCCTCGAAGTGCTATGTGGACAGGACCTCTTACAAGCAAGGATTCGACAGATTTTACAAGATTTGCTAGAAGCTAGAAAAATGTGGCAAGCCAATGTTAGCTTTCAAAACGCCATGGAATACCTGGTCTTGAAAGAAATATAAACTCAAAATGAAGGATAAAGAAAGGAAAGGGCTGGTTTATGGACAAAAAAGAATTATTTGACGCGCTAGACGATTTTTCTCAACAGTTATTGGTGACCTTGGCCGATGTAGAAGCCATCAAGAAAAATCTCAAGAGCCTGGTAGAGGAAAATACAGCTCTTCGCTTGGAAAATTCTAAGTTGCGCGAACGCCTGGGCGAGGTGGAAGCAGATACCCCCGTTAAGGCCAAGCACGTTCGTGAAAGCGTCCGCCGAATCTATAAAGACGGGTTTCACGTATGTAATGATTTTTATGGACAACGCCGAGAGCAGGACGAAGAATGTATGTTCTGTGACGAGTTGTTATATAGGGAGTAAGCATGCAGATTCAAAAAAGTTTTAAGGGACAATCTCCCTATGGCAAGCTTTACCTAGTAGCAACGCCGATTGGCAATCTAGATGACATGACCTTTCGTGCCATCCAGACTCTAAAAGAAGTGGACTGGATTGCGGCTGAGGACACGCGCAATACAGGACTTTTGCTCAAGCATTTTGATATTTCGACCAAGCAGATTAGTTTTCATGAGCACAATGCCAAGGAAAAAATTCCTGATTTGATTGGTTTTCTGAAGGCGGGGCAAAGTATTGCTCAGGTTTCTGACGCGGGTCTGCCTAGTATCTCGGACCCTGGGCATGATTTGGTCAAGGCAGTCATCGAGGAAGAGATTGCAGTTGTCACAGTTCCGGGTGCCTCTGCAGGGATTTCTGCCCTGATTGCCAGTGGTTTAGCGCCACAGCCACATATCTTTTACGGATTCTTACCGAGAAAATCAGGCCAGCAAAAGCAATTTTTCGACTTGAAAAAAGATTATCCAGAAACTCAGATTTTCTATGAATCGCCCCACCGTGTAGCGGATACGTTAGAAAATATGCTAGCAGTTTACGGTGACCGCTCGGTAGTCTTGGTCAGGGAATTGACTAAAATCTATGAAGAATACCAACGAGGAAAGATTTCAGAGCTACTAGAAAGCATCGCTGAAACGCCACTCAAGGGCGAATGCCTTCTCATCGTTGAAGGTGCCAGTCAGGATGTGGAGGAAAAGGACGAGGAGGACTTGTTTTCAGAAATCCAATCTCGTATCCAGCAAGGCATGAAGAAAAATCAAGCCATTAAGGAAGTTGCGAAACTCTACCAGTGGAATAAAAGCCAACTCTACGCTGCCTACCACGACTGGGAAGAAAATTAAGAAAATGACTAAACAGGGAAGTTTGCCTTCTTCCCTTTTTTTGTTATACTAGTAAAAGAAAATTAAGAAAGATTTGTGGGTGTCAAACAATCCAGGGGCTTGTTTGGATATGGACTGATGTTTCACCCAAAGAGGTATTAGTGTCGTGTCTCAATCTTATATCAATGTTATCGGAGCAGGTTTGGCAGGGTCTGAAGCTGCTTATCAAATTGCAGAACGTGGTATTCCAGTTAAACTTTATGAAATGCGTGGTGTTAAGTCAACACCCCAGCACAAAACAGACGATTTTGCTGAGTTGGTTTGTTCCAATTCTCTTCGTGGCGATGCCCTGACTAATGCGGTTGGGCTCCTCAAGGAAGAAATGCGTCGCTTGGGTTCTGTCATCTTAGAATCAGCCGAAGCAACCCGTGTTCCTGCAGGTGGTGCGCTTGCGGTGGACCGCGATGGTTTCTCACAGATGGTGACTGAGAAAGTAGCCAATCACCCCTTGATTGAGGTGGTTCGTGATGAAATTACAGAATTGCCAACAGATGTTATTACAGTTGTCGCTACTGGTCCTTTGACCAGTGATGCCTTAGCTGAAAAGATTCATGCTCTTAATGATGGGGATGGATTCTATTTCTACGATGCAGCAGCGCCAATCATCGATGTCAGCACCATTGATATGAATAAGGTCTACCTCAAATCTCGATACGATAAGGGAGAAGCGGCCTATCTCAACGCGCCTATGACCAAGCAAGAGTTTATGGATTTCCATGAAGCCTTGGTCAATGCCGAGGAAGCACCGCTGAATTCTTTTGAAAAAGAAAAGTACTTTGAAGGTTGTATGCCTATCGAAGTCATGGCTAAGCGTGGCATTAAAACCATGCTCTATGGTCCTATGAAACCAGTTGGTCTGGAGTACCCAGAGGACTACACAGGCCCTCGTGATGGAGAATTTAAAACACCTTATGCGGTCGTCCAGCTTCGTCAGGATAATGCGGCTGGTAGTCTCTACAATATCGTTGGATTTCAGACCCATCTCAAATGGGGGGAGCAAAAGCGTGTTTTCCAAATGATCCCGGGTCTTGAAAATGCTGAGTTTGTCCGTTACGGGGTCATGCACCGCAATTCTTACATGGATTCACCCAATCTCCTTGAACAGACTTACCGTTCTAAGAAACAGCCAAACCTCTTCTTTGCAGGTCAAATGACGGGTGTGGAAGGCTATGTTGAGTCAGCAGCTTCAGGCTTAGTTGCGGGTATTAACGCGGCTCGACTCTTCAAGGGTGAAAGTGAAGCTATCTTCCCAGAGACCACAGCGATTGGAAGTCTGGCGCATTACATCACCCATGCGGACAGTAAACATTTCCAACCCATGAATGTCAATTTTGGGATTATCAAGGAATTGGAAGGCGAGCGTATCCGTGATAAAAAGGCTCGTTATGAAAAAATTGCAGAGCGTGCCCTTACTGACTTAGAGGAATTTTTAACTGTCTAATTTTTTTCAAAGAATTGCTCATGATACTATAAAAATCTTAGAAATTGTGATAAAATAGGTAGGATAAAAAAAGGAGAGTAAAAATGGCGAATCCCAAGTATAAACGTATTTTAATCAAGTTATCAGGTGAAGCCCTTGCCGGTGAACGTGGCGTAGGGATTGATATCCAAACAGTTCAAACAATCGCAAAAGAGATTGAAGAAGTTCATAGCTTAGGTATCGAAATTGCCCTTGTTATTGGTGGAGGAAATCTCTGGCGTGGTGAACCTGCTGCAGAAGCAGGAATGGACCGTGTTCAGGCAGATTACACTGGAATGCTCGGGACCGTTATGAATGCTCTTGTGATGGCAGATTCATTGCAACAAGTTGGTGTTGATACGCGAGTGCAAACAGCCATTGCGATGCAACAAGTTGCAGAACCTTATGTACGTGGACGTGCCCTTCGTCATCTTGAAAAAGGCCGTATCGTTATCTTTGGTGCCGGAATTGGTTCACCTTACTTCTCAACAGATACAACAGCGGCTCTTCGTGCAGCTGAAATCGAAGCAGATGCCATTCTGATGGCTAAAAATGGCGTAGATGGTGTTTACAATGCCGATCCTAAGAAAGATAAGACAGCCGTTAAGTTTGAAGAATTGACTCACCGTGATGTTATCAACAAAGGTCTTCGTATCATGGACTCAACAGCTTCAACCCTCTCAATGGATAACGACATTGACTTGGTTGTCTTCAATATGAACCAACCAGGTAACATCAAACGTGTCGTATTTGGTGAAAATATCGGAACAACAGTTTCAAATAATATCGAAGAAAAGGAATAAGAAAGATTATGGCTAACGCAATTATTGAAAAAGCGAAAGAGAGAATGACTCAGTCTCACCACTCACTTGCTCGTGAATTTGGAGGTATCCGTGCAGGTCGTGCTAATGCAAGCTTGCTTGACCGTATTACTGTTGAATACTATGGTGTCGAAACACCTCTTAATCAAATCGCTTCTATCACTATTCCAGAAGCGCGTGTTTTGTTAGTAACGCCATTTGACAAGTCTTCATTGAAAGACATCGAACGCGCCTTGAACGCTTCTGATCTTGGTATCACACCAGCTAATGATGGTTCTGTGATCCGCTTGGTTATCCCTGCCCTTACAGAAGAAACTCGTCGTGACCTTGCTAAAGAAGTGAAGAAGGTCGGTGAAAATGCCAAAGTAGCTATTCGTAACATCCGTCGTGATGCTATGGACGAAGCTAAGAAACAAGAAAAAGCAAAAGAAATCACTGAAGATGAATTGAAGACCCTTGAAAAAGATATTCAAAAAGTAACAGACGATGCTGTGAAACACATCGACGATATGACTGCCAACAAGGAAAAAGAACTTTTGGAAGTCTAAGAAATAAACAGAAAAACTCAGTTGGCATTGCTGGCTGAGTTTTATTCGAAAGAAGGAAATATGAATACAAATCTTGCAAGTTTTATCGTTGGACTTATCATCGATGAAAATGACCGTTTTTACTTTGTGCAAAAGGATGGTCAAACCTATGCACTTGCCAAGGAAGAAGGTCAACATACAGTAGGGGATACGGTCAAAGGTTTTGCCTACACGGACATGAAGCAAAAACTCCGTCTGACAACCTTAGAAGTGACTGCCACTCAGGACCAATTTGGTTGGGGAACCGTAACAGAAGTTCGTAAAGACCTTGGTGTCTTTGTGGATACAGGCCTTCCTGATAAGGAAGTCGTAGTATCGCTAGATATTCTCCCTGAATTGAAAGAACTCTGGCCTAAGAAGGGCGACCAACTCTACATCCGTCTTGAAGTGGACAAGAAAGACCGAATCTGGGGACTTTTGGCGTATCAGGAAGACTTCCAACGTCTGGCTCGTCCTGCCTATAACAACATGCAGAACCAAAACTGGCCAGCCATTGTATACCGTCTCAAGCTGTCAGGGACTTTTGTTTACCTACCAGAAAATAATATGCTTGGCTTTATCCATCCTAGCGAGCGCTACGCAGAGCCACGTTTGGGGCAAGTGTTGGATGCGCGTGTCATTGGTTTCCGCGAAGTTGACCGAACTCTGAACCTATCCCTCAAACCACGTTCCTTTGAGATGTTAGAAAATGATGCCCAGATGATTTTGACCTACTTGGAAAGCAATGGCGGTTTCATGACCTTGAATGATAAGTCATCCCCTGAGGACATCAAAGCAACCTTTGGCATTTCTAAAGGTCAGTTCAAGAAAGCACTCGGAGGCTTGATGAAAGCTGGCAAAATCAAGCAAGATCAGTTTGGTACAGAGTTGATTTAGGGAGGCATATGAGAAAATCATTTTACACTTGGCTCATGACCGAGCGAAATCCTAAAAGTAATAGCCCCAAAGCCATCTTGGCAGACCTCGCTTTTGAGGAGACAGCCTTCCCAAAACACACGGATGATTTTGATGAGGTGAGTCGCTTCTTGGAGGAGCATGCCAGTTTCTCTTTCAACCTAGGAGACTTTGACGCCATCTGGCAAGAATACTTAGAACACTAGAGACAATGAGATGAGGCTAGTATTTTATTGTTCTCTTTGCTATAATAAAAAGAAATAAAAGGATTAGAGAGGTTCTTTATTTGAAGGAACATTCAATAGACATTCAACTGAGTCATCCAGATGACCTGTTTCATCTTTTTGGTTCCAATGAACGCCATCTTCGTTTGATGGAAGAAGAGCTTGATGTTGTCATTCATGCTCGTACAGAGATTGTCCAGGTTTTGGGCGAAGAGACTGCTTGTGAGGAAGCCCGTCAGGTTATCCAAGCTTTGATGGTCTTGGTGAACCGTGGGATGACCGTTGGTACGCCAGATGTGGTGACGGCTATTAGCATGGTCAAAAACGATGAAATTGATAAGTTTGTCGCCCTTTACGAAGAAGAAATTATCAAGGACAATACAGGGAAACCTATTCGTGTCAAAACCTTGGGTCAAAAGCTTTATGTGGACAGTGTCAAACAGCATGATGTGACCTTTGGAATCGGACCTGCAGGGACTGGGAAGACCTTTCTTGCAGTGACCTTGGCAGTGACAGCCCTTAAACGTGGGCAGGTCAAGCGGATTATCCTGACTCGTCCAGCAGTCGAAGCAGGTGAGAGTCTTGGATTTCTTCCGGGGGATCTCAAAGAGAAGGTCGATCCTTACCTTCGACCTGTTTACGATGCCTTGTATCAGATTTTAGGAAAAGACCAGACCACCCGTCTCATGGAGCGTGAGATTATCGAAATCGCGCCCCTTGCCTACATGCGTGGTCGGACCTTGGACGATGCTTTTGTCATTCTCGATGAGGCACAAAATACGACCATCATGCAGATGAAGATGTTCCTGACTCGTTTAGGATTTAATTCTAAGATGATTGTCAATGGAGATATCAGTCAGATTGACCTGCCACGTAATGTTAAATCCGGTTTGATTGATGCCCAAGAAAAGCTCAAGAACATTCACCAAATCGACTTTGTTCATTTTTCAGCCAAGGATGTGGTTCGTCATCCAGTTGTCGCTCAGATTATCCGAGCTTATGAACCAGCTCCAGTTAAGGTTGAAGAAAAGAACCAAGAAACAGAATAGCAAAAAAGGCAGTTCAGATATGAACTGCTCTTTTTTAATGAGTGTCTAGCTTTAAACAAGTTCATCGATAGAAGTATAATCTTTATCGAGGCCTTGAGCAACTGGGAGGCTGGTCAAGTAACCTTGATAAGTGGTCACACCTTGACGCAAGCCTTCATCTTCAGAGATTGCTTGTGCGAATCCTTTGCCAGCCAAAGCTTCGATATAAGGAAGAGTGACATTGGTTAGGGCGATGGTTGAAGTACGGGCAACCGCACCAGGGATATTGGCAACGGCATAGTGGAGAACACCGTGTTTTTCATAGACAGGTTCATCGTGCGTTGTCACACGGTCAGCTGTTTCGATAACTCCGCCTTGGTCAACAGCAACGTCAACGATGACAGAGCCTGGACGCATTTGTTTGACCATCTCATCTGTCACCAATTTCGGTGCTTTGGCACCAGGGATGAGAACTGCACCAATCACCACATCAGCATCTCTCACACTTGCTTCGATGTTGAATGAATTAGACATAAGAGTTTGGATTTGGTTCCCAAAGACTTCTTCTAGAACTGAGAGACGTTTCGCGCTGATATCTAAAATAGTCACTTGAGCACCAAGACCAAGGGCGATGCGGGCAGCATGTGTACCGACGACACCACCACCGATGATGGTTACTTTTCCTTTTGGAACACCCGGCACACCACCTAGTAGGACACCAGAACCACCAGCTTGTTTGGTAAGGAAGTGAGCTCCGATTTGAACAGCCATACGACCTGCAACCTCACTCATAGGAACGAGGAGCGGTAGTTGTCCTTGATTGTCACGAACAGTTTCATAGGCAATTCCTGTTGTTTTGGCTGCTAACATAGCATCTGCTAATTCTGGAGCAGCGGCCATGTGCAAATAGGTGAAGAGGAGAAGATCGTCGCGCAAATAACCGTATTCAGAAGCTAGTGGTTCTTTTACTTTCACGACTAACTCGGCAGCCCAGGCATCAGCAGCAGTAGCGACAATCTCAGCTCCTTGCTTTTGATAGTCCGCATCAGTAAATCCTGAACCGAGACCAGCATTTGTTTCGATGAGAACACGATGTCCACGACTGACTAAACTGTGGACGCCAGCAGGAGTGAGGGCAACACGGTTTTCATTATTTTTAATTTCTTTTGGGATTCCGATTAACATAGAGAAAAAACTCCTTTTCTATTTATTGGTTTTAAATGATTTATCACAATTTTCTATAAAATAAGGTGATGATTTTATTCTATATGAAACCGCTTTAAAATGCAAGAAAAACTTGTTGTAACTTCTTTTTTATGCTAGACTGATAGAAAATATTTTTGAATGGTGGAAACGTATGGAATCAATCTTTTTAAAACTAGCTCAGTATCCAATAGTGGAGACTGAGCGTTTAGTGCTTAGACCTGTAACTTTGGATGATGCAGAAGCTATGTTCGAGTATGCCTCAGACAGAGAAAATACGCGCTACACTTTTCCAACCAACCAAAGCTTGGAAGAAACCAAGAATAACATTGCGCAGTTCTACTTGGCCAATCCCTTGGGACGATGGGGGATCGAACTAAAAAGCAATGGTCAGTTTATCGGTACCATTGATTTGCACAAGATTGATACTGTTCTTAAGAAGGCAGCTATTGGCTACATTATCAATAAAAAGTATTGGAATCAAGGATTAACGACAGAAGCCAATCGTGCCGTAATTGAGCTAGCTTTTGAGAAGATAGGGATGAATA
Organism: Streptococcus oralis; assembly: GCF_015561235.1. GTDB lineage: Bacteria > Bacillota > Bacilli > Lactobacillales > Streptococcaceae > Streptococcus > Streptococcus oralis_BK. The sequence continues at coordinate 344,601 of NZ_JADMTC010000001.1, forward strand.
AGTTGGTTGCTTTACATGATAAGGATAATCCCGCATCTGGCAAGGTTATGGAGAAATCAGGTATGCGTTTTTCCCACGAAGAACCCTATGCCAGAATGGATAATAAAGAACCAGGTCGAATTATCACAAGAGTTCATTATGTCTTGACTAAGGAAGACTATTTTGCAAATAAGTAAGCAGTTGAAAAGATTTCTCAGCTGTTTTTTTCTTTCTCTTACGAATAATTTAAGAGAGGAGAAAATATGGAAGCAATTATCGAGAAAATCAAAGAGTATAAAATCATTGTCATCTGTGCTGGTTTGGGTTTGGCCCTCGGCGGATTTTTCCTACTAAAACCAACTTCACAAACATCTGTGAAAGAAACAAATTTGCAAGTTGAAGTTGCAGCTGTTTCAAAGGATTCATCGTCTGAAAAAGAAGTGAAGAAGGAAGAAAAAGAAGAGTCTCTGGAACAAGATCAGATCACAGTGGATGTAAAAGGTGCCGTAAAATCACCAGGAATTTATGATTTGCCAGCCGGTAGTCGGGTCCATGATGCTGTTCAGAAGGCAGGTGGTTTGACAGAGCAAGCAGATAGCAAGTCGCTCAATCTAGCTCAGAAGGTTAGTGACGAGGCTCTGGTCTACGTTCCGAGTAAGGGGGAAGAAGCAGCTAGTCAGCAGACTGCCTCTGGAACGCCTCCTTCGTCAAGTAAAGAAAAGAAGGTCAACCTCAATAAAGCTAGTCTGGAAGAACTCAAACAGGTCAAGGGACTGGGTGGCAAACGAGCTCAGGATATTATTGACCATCGTGAGGCAAATGGCAAGTTCAAGTCAGTAGACGAACTCAAGAAGGTCTCTGGCATTGGCGCTAAGACCATAGAAAAGTTAAAAGACTATGTTACAGTGGATTAAGAACATCCCTATCCCCCTAATCTATCTGAGTTTTCTGTTACTTTGGCTTTACTACGCTATTTTCTCAGCGTCCTATCTTGCGTTGCTAGGTTTTGTTTTTCTACTGGTCTGCCTCTTTTTTCAATTCCCTTGGAAATCGGCTGGTAAAGTTCTAGCGATTTGTGGAGTTTTTGGATTTTGGTTTTTGTTTCAAAATTGGCAACAGATACAAGCTAGTCAAAACTTAGTCGCTTATGTTGAAAAGGTGAGAATTTTACCAGATACCATTAAGGTCAATGGAGATAGCCTGTCCTTTCGTGGCAAGTCTGATGGACGAACCTTTCAGGTTTACTATAAGCTCCAGTCTGAGGAGGAGAAAGAGCAATTTCAAGCCTTGACAGACCTTTATGAGATAGAACTAGAAGGGAAACTGTCCGAGCCAGAAGGCCAGAGGAATTTTGGTGGATTTGACTACCAAGCCTATCTGAAAACTCAAGGGATTTACCAGACACTGACTATCAAGAGCATCCAGTCACTTAAACAGGTTAGCAGTTGGGATATAGGAGAAAATCTGTCCAGTTTACGTCGAAAGGCTATTGTTTGGATTAAGAGCCATTTTCCCGACCCTATGCGCAACTATATGACAGGGCTTCTTTTTGGACATCTGGATACCGACTTTGAAGAGATGAATGAACTTTATTCTAGTCTTGGTATTATCCACCTCTTTGCCTTGTCGGGTATGCAGGTGGGCTTCTTTATGGATGCCTTTAAGAAACTCCTCTTGCGATTGGGCTTGACTCAAGAAAAGTTGAAGTGGCTGACCTATCCTTTTTCCCTTATCTATGCAGGTCTGACAGGATTCTCAGCTTCGGTCATTCGCAGCCTTTTGCAAAAGTTACTGGCCCAACATGGCTACAAGGGCTTGGACAATTTTGCCTTGACGGTCCTTGTCCTCTTTATCATCATGCCCAATTTTTTCCTGACGGCAGGAGGTGTCTTGTCCTGTGCCTACGCTTTTATCTTGACCATGACCAGCAAAGAAGGGGAGGGGATTAAGGCTGTTGCCAGAGAAAGTCTAGTCATTTCCTTGGGAATATTGCCCATTCTTTCCTTTTATTTTGCAGAATTTCAGCCTTGGTCAATTCTTTTAACCTTTGTCTTTTCCTTTCTTTTTGACTTGGTTTTCTTACCACTTTTGTCTATCTTATTCATTCTGTCTTTTGTTTACCCAATCACCCAGCTTAACCTTGTCTTTGAATGGTTGGAGGGCATCATTCGCTTGGTTTCGCAGATGGCAAGTAGGCCCTTGGTCTTTGGGCAACCAAACGCATGGCTTTTGATTCTCCTTTTAGTTTCATTGGCCTTGGTCTATGACATGAGGAAAAACATCAAAAGACTAGCAGGATTCAGTCTCTTTATCGTGGGGCTCTTTTTCTTAACCAAACATCCGCTGGAAAATGAAATTACCATGCTGGATGTAGGGCAGGGAGAAAGTATTTTTCTACGGGATGTGACTGGTAAAACCATTCTCATAGATGTGGGCGGAAAGGCAGAGCCTGATAAGAAAGTTGAGAATTGGCAAGAAAAGTCGACGACCAGCAATGCCCAGCGAACCTTGATTCCCTATCTTAAAAGTCGCGGAGTAGATAAGATTGACCAGCTAATTTTGACCAATACAGAGAAGGAACATGTCGGAGATTTGTTGGAGGTGACCAAGGCTTTACATGTCGGGGAGATTTTAGTATCAAAAGGAAGTTTGACACAGAAAGAATTTGTGGTAGAACTACAAGCGACTCAAACCAAGGTACGCAGTGTGACAGTAGGGGAGAATTTACCGATTTTTGGCAGTTATTTAGAAGTATTATCGCCAAGTAAAATGGGAGATGGAAGTCATGATGATACTCTTCTTCTTTATGGGAAACTTTTGGATAAGCACTTTCTCTTCACTGGAAACTTGAGAGAGAAGGGAGAGAAAGAACTTTTAAAGCAATACTCTACCTTAGAGGTGGATGTTTTGAAAGGTGCTCAGCATGGTGCTAAAACATCATTAAATCCAGTTTTCCTAGAAAAACTTAAACCAGAAATTACACTCATCTCAGTAGGTAAGAACAATCGTGCCAAACTCCCTCATCAGGAAACCTTGACACGACTGGAAGACATCAAGAGTAAGATTTGCCGAACCGATCAGCAAGGAGCCATTCGCTTTAAAGGATGGAAGAGTTGGCGAATTGAAAGTGTTCGTTAGGAAGAAAAGTGTTATATATTAGTGAAATAAACTAAAAATCTGTTGCATGATACCGAGAAAAACGATATAATGAAAGTGTTTTCAATGGTAATGATATAAATGCAATGAAAACATAAAAAATCAGCAAAAGTCGTTTTATTAGCTAGTTTATACTCTATTGGTCTTTTTCAGTCCAGTGTATCTGCTGTGACAGTCACTAAGAGTTATCGGTATGATTGGTATACTGTTTGGGAGTATAGTACCAACTATCACGACCATCAATATATTTGAATTTCGTCATGGTCTCGTTATGACAGCTACGATGAATATAAAGTAGGTTCTGGCTTGAATTACGATCGTTATGAGGTCATAAACTACTATACTGACGGATATTAATAGTTAAACGTTTAGAAGAAGGAGAGATGGATATGTTAAGGCTTACTCATGTTACCTTAAAAACGCGACAAGTCATCTTGCAAGATGCGGATTTCATCTTTAAAAAGGGTAGGATTTATGGCCTTCTTGCTATCAATGGCTCAGGAAAGACAACCCTGTTCCGCGCCATTAGCAACTTAATTCCAATAAGTAGTGGAAATATCGCAGTCCCTCCTTCTTTATTTTATTATGAAAGTGTTGAATGGCTGGATGGAAACTTAAGTGGGATGGACTACCTTCGTCTTATCAAAAACATCTGGAAGTCAGAACTGAACTTGATGGATGAAATTAATTACTGGGAAATGTCTGACTATATCAGCCTTCCCATCCGTAAGTATTCCTTAGGCATGAAGCAACGCTTGGTGATTGCCATGTATTTCCTCAGTCAGGCGAAATGCTGGCTCATGGATGAGGTAACAAATGGTTTAGACGAGTATTATCGACAGAAGTTTTTTGATAGATTGGCACAAATCAATAGGCAAGAACAGCTGGTTCTTTTGAGTTCTCACTACAAAGAGGAGTTAGTGGAGATTTGCGATAGCATGGTAACCATTCGTCAGGGTCAGATAGAAGAGGTTCCGTTATGAAAGATATTAGCCTATTTTTGTTAAAGAAAGTTTTCAAAAGTCGCTTAAACTGGATTATCTTAGTTTTATTTGTTTCAGCTCTTGGTATTACCTTTTATTTCAATAGTCGGACTGCAAACTCAGTCAGCTTGGAGACTAGGTTGGAAACTCATCTTGTAACCAACGAGAGAGCTATCAATGAAAATGAAGAGAAGCTCTCCCAAATGTCTGACACCAGCTCGGAGGAATACCAGTTTGCTAAAGAAAATTTAGACTTGCAAAAAAATCTTTTGACGCAAAAGAAAGAAATTCTGACTCTATTAAAAGAAGGACGCTGGAAAGAAGCCTATTATTTGCAGTGGCAAGCTGAAGAAAAGAGTTATGAAATTGTATCAAAGGAACCGACTTCTAGCTCTGACTTAAAAATGGCGGTTGACCGCGAACGAAAGATTTACCAGGCCTTGTATCCCTTGAATATAAAGGCACACAGTTTAGATTATCCGACACATGGGATTGATCAGATTGTCTGGATTTTAGAGGCTATCATTCCAAGCTTGTTTGTGATTGCTATTATTTTCATGCTAACACAATTGTTCGCAGAAAGATATCAAAATAATCTGGATACAGCTCAGTTATATCCTTTTTCAAAAGTGACATTTGCCATGTCCTCTCTTGGAGTTGGGATGAGCTATGTAACCGTGCTGTTTATCGGAATCTGTGGATTTTCTTTTTTAGCGGGAAGTCTGATAAGTGGTTTTGGACAGTTAGATTATCCCTACCCAATCTATAGCTTAACGAATCAAGAGGTAACTATTGGAAAAATACAAGATGTGTTATTTCCTAGCTTGCTCTTAGCTTTCTTAGCCTTTATCGTCATTGTGGAAGTCGTCTACTTGATTGCTTACTTTTTCAAGCAAAAAATGCCTGTCCTCTTTCTTTCTCTCATTGGGATTGTTGGCTTATTGTTTGGTATCCAAACGATCCAGCCTCTTCAGAGTATTGCACATCTGATTCCCTTTACTTACTTGCGTTCAGTAGAGATTTTATCTGGAAGATTACCTAAGCAGATTGATAATGTAGATCTAAATTGGAGCATGGGGATGGTCTTACTTCCTTGCCTGATTATCCTTTTGTTAGTGGGTATTCTATTTATCGAAAGATGGGGAAGTTCACGTAAAAAGGAAGATTTTAATAGGTCTTAGCATTCCTATACGGAAGGTGAGGAAAAAACTAACACAAGGAGGGAACCAAGTAGGTTCTCTCTTTTTGATGCGGACATCAAGAAGAATCAAGAATAAAACAGAAAGTTTTTCGAAAAAATGACTTTTTATCTTGACAAGGGATAGAAAACTTGGTATCATATAAAAGTTGAGAAAAGCAGAAGTGAGAGCTTCTCGCCTTGTGACATCAAGTTGCCTGGCCCTACGGATGAAAAGTTTCTAAGAAACGCTATCATAACGTGCGGGCTTGTATCATTACGAGTCCGCTCTTGTTTTTCTCTAATAATAAAAAAGAGGTGAAAACCATAGCAAAGCAAGACTTATTCATCAATGATGAAATTCGTGTACGTGAAGTTCGCTTGATCGGTCTTGAGGGAGAACAGCTAGGCATTAAGCCACTCAGCGAAGCGCAAGCATTGGCTGATAGTGCAAATGTTGACTTAGTATTGATTCAACCCCAAGCAAAACCGCCTGTTGCTAAAATTATGGACTACGGTAAGTTCAAATTTGAGTACCAGAAGAAACAAAAAGAGCAACGCAAAAAGCAAAGCGTTGTTACTGTGAAAGAAGTTCGTCTGAGTCCAACTATTGACAAGGGTGACTTTGACACAAAACTTCGCAATGCACGCAAGTTCCTTGAAAAAGGAAATAAAGTTAAGGTATCCATTCGCTTTAAAGGGCGTATGATCACCCATAAAGAGATTGGTGCAAAAGTTTTAGCCGAGTTTGCTGAAGCAACACAAGATATTGCGATCATCGAACAACGAGCTAAGATGGATGGACGCCAAATGTTCATGCAGTTGGCGCCAGCAACTGACAAAAAATAATTGTCAGAAAGTTAAATAAAGGAGAAAAAATCATGCCAAAACAAAAAACACACCGCGCATCAGCTAAACGTTTCAAACGTACAGGTTCTGGTGGACTTAAACGTTTCCGTGCTTACACTTCTCACCGTTTCCACGGAAAAACTAAGAAACAACGTCGTCATCTTCGTAAAGCATCTATGGTGCATTCAGGAGATTTCAAACGTATCAAAGCAATGCTTACTCGCTTGAAATAATAGCCTAACAGTAAGTAAACAATTCTAGGAAATATTTGGAGGAAATAAAACATGGCACGTGTTAAAGGTGGCGTTGTATCACGCAAACGTCGTAAACGTATTCTTAAATTAGCAAAAGGTTACTATGGAGCTAAACACATCTTGTTCCGTACTGCAAAAGAACAAGTAATGAACTCTTACTACTATGCATACCGTGACCGTCGTCAGAAAAAACGTGACTTCCGTAAATTGTGGATCACTCGTATCAATGCGGCAGCTCGTTTGAACGGACTTTCATACTCACAATTGATGCATGGTTTGAAATTGGCTGAAATCGAAGTTAACCGTAAAATGCTTGCTGACTTGGCTGTTAACGATGCAGCAGCTTTCACAGCACTTGCAGATGCAGCTAAAGCAAAACTTGGTAAATAATGACAAACTGTTTCATTCTTACTCTCGTGGTTTTTACCGCAAGAGTAGGGTGAAACTTTTTTATTTTCCTTAAACGATTTTCGATTTTAAAGAGTAAATGACAGATTTTTTCAAAGAAAATAGGATATTTCCTGTATAATAGGAATATCTAAAAAAGATTTGGAGTTACAAGAAAATGATAGTAGGTATTGATTTAGGAACGACTAATTCTTTAGTAGGGGTATACCAGGATGGCCAGGTCAAGCTGATTCCCAATGCTTTTGGTGAATATTTGACTCCTTCTGTTGTGGCTTTGGATGACAATGATGAAATCATAGTTGGAAAAATTGCCAAGGAACGTTTGGTGACCCATCCAGACAAGACGGTTTCACAGTTCAAGCGTTTTATGGGGACCAAGCATGAGTTGACACTAGGAAATCGAGCATATAAGGCTGAAGAATTGAGCTCTTTTATCATTCGAAAGTTGGTAGACGATGCAGAGACCTATCTTGGAGAAAAGGTCGAGGAAGTGATTGTCAGTGTTCCAGCCTATTTCAATGATGCTCAACGCTATGCGACCAAACTAGCAGGGAAATTTGCAGGCGTTCAGATTGATCGGATTATCAATGAACCTTCCGCAGCGGCTCTTGCTAAAAGATCTATGGTAAACCAAGAAGATCAATCTTTTATTGTAGTCGATTTTGGTGGGGGTACGCTAGATATCTCAGTTGTTGAGTTGTTTGATAATATTGTTGAAATCGTGTCGATTGCAGGGGACAATCGTTTGGGAGGAGAGGATTTTACTGCAGCAATTGCTGAGGAATTTTTAGTCTCCAATAAATTAACCAAGGATACGATTTCCCGTGAATTTTATGGCAAAATTCTGGTACAGGCTGAAAAGACTAAACTAGAACTCAATGAGAAAGAAGAAGTGAAGATGACAGTTCTGGACCAAGAACAGGAATACACTTTAGACTTGAGCTACCAGCGTTTTTATGAGCTTTGTCAACCTCTGCTAGCCCGTGTTAAGGCCGTTTTGGACCGTGCCTTGATGGATGCACGCTATAGCTATGTATCATCAGATAACTTTGTTCTTGTTGGGGGGACTTCGAAACTCCGCTTGGTTCAGGACTTTTTATCCTACTGTATCAATCAAGTGGTGCAGGTTTCGGATGATCCTGATCGGATGATTGCGAGAGGTTGTGCCCTTCTAGCAGGAATCAAAGAACGCCAGGGTGAGATTCGAGATTTGTTGCTGTCTGATATTTGTCCTTTTACACTGGGGATTGAGATAGTTGGAGACCGTTTTTCACCGATTATTGAGCGAAATTCTACCCTACCTGCTTCACGCATTGAGCAGTACTACACGGCTGAATTGGGACAGAGCCAAGTCAAGATAAAGGTCTATCAAGGTGAGATGATGAAGGCATCACAAAACCTGTTTCTAGGAGAATTAGAAGTTCCCGTCCCTGTTAATACTAGAGAAAATGAAAGTTTCACAGTTCGTTTTACCTATGATTTAAATGGGATTTTGGATGTCGAAGTGAAAATTGATTCAACACAGGAAGTCTTTAGCAATGTTATTCTCCAAGATAGTGTTACTCTGACAGAAAAGGAAATCAAGGCTAAGCAAGCAGAGTTGACTCGCTATAAGATTAATGCTCAAGAAACAGAGGTTTATCGTTTCTTGATTGAAAAAGCGAATCGCGTGTACAGTATGCTCTTGGGGAGAAGAAGAGATGAGCTAATGGCTGAAACTAGACGATTTGAAGAAGAGGTCAGTCAAGCATCTGTGTATCATTTGCCAAAACTTTATCAATCATTTTCAAACTATTTAGACTTCCTAGAGCGAGGACTGTAAAAGAGGAGACCTTATGAATATATGGGAAACTTTAGGGATAGAGCCAACGACTGACGTCAAGCTTATTAGAAGGCGTTATGCTGAACTGGTTCGGCTCTATCACCCAGAAGACCAACCAGAAATTTACCAAGAAATTGTTGAAGCTTATCAAAAAGCCTTGACTTATGTGAGATCTAGAAATACAAAACCAGAAAATAGTCTAAGAAAAGCGAGTGACTCTCAAGAAGCTGCTGAACTTGAAGAAGAGGCGAATGAAAAGCCTAACTCTAGTCTCCACTTTGAAAACTTGACTGAAGAAACGAATACTGAGAACGAAGAGTCTGAAAGATCTAGTCTTGATTTCAGTGATTATCAGCAATCGACTGATAAATTCAGCGATTCCTTTAACTTTGAAACCTTTAAAGCAGAAGAGGATAAGCAAAAGTCCACCCTTGACTTTAGTGACTATGATGAGGAAGTTCAGCTAAATGGAGATTCTGAAGAAAGAGCTACGAATACCCTCAACTTTGAAACGTTTGGTGACGAAGAGAACCAAGGGCAAGAAGGAACAACAAGGTCTACTCTTGACTTTAGTGGTTATAATGAAGGAACCTATCTGATCCAAAATGCGATTGAAAGTATTGTTGGAAACGACGGGTATAACCAAGAGGAACAAGAGCATCTATGGCGTCAGTTCTTTCATCAGTATCAGTATGATATGGACATTGTTCAATCCGTTTTAGAGGAAATGGATGTTTATATTTTTAACAAACCGGAGCAATTCTCTATCCTCATCCCCTTGCTGGAAGATTATATACCTGACTTTAAGTACTGGGGCTATTACTATAAGCTGAAGTATTGGAAAGTTAAAAGAGCTATAGCAGAAGAGGAAGGCAGTTCGCTTGAAAGCGCACATGAAGCCACTGAAGAATTCTATTATTCTTATCAACTTTGCCAAGAAATTCTTCAAGATTCTAACCAAGCAAATCAATTGAGCTCTTGGATAGAGTTTTTCAAGCACCCCTATCTGAGCTTTATGGTCTTAGATCAAGTAAATCAAAATCGTCAGATAATCAAGAGTGTGCCCGTTTTAACCTATATTCTTGAAAAAAACCGACAAGTCATATTTGAAGAGGATTATCCACTCTTGAATGACTTGGCTGATTACTTAGACGAAGTAAAAGGGGAGCTGGGAGAAAACGTTGACTTTAGTCACTACTTTCTAGATAATCCAGATGAAGTTGAGGCAGCCTTCTATGAGTTGCTCCATGCTCAGTATGAAGATGAGTATAAACTGTTACGTGATTGGCAATACCTTTTTGAATCAGTCAAAGATCACACGCTCCTACTTGATTTGTTAGAAAAGGTGGACGTCTATCCTTTAACCAATGCGAAAGTGTTAGCCCTCGTTCTCCAATTTGTGGAGCGTTACAGTGATGAGGAATCAAATCCTTACCTGAAAAAACTCCATTTCTGGAAGAGTATCCATTACTATCCTTCAGTGGTAGAGGAGTATGCACTAGATAAAAAAGAAAATTTTGATTACTGGTACAATGAAGGTTATCTTTATGTGGATAAGCTCACTAAGAGCGATGAAGATATCAATGATTGGGAAAAGTGGAGAAGCTACTTTAAAGGAAGACCACGCATTCTAACGATTTTGCTTCAACAGATCTATAAGGAGTACCATCGGTTTACAGATGGCAAGCTCTTGAGATATGTTTTGGCTCCATTTCCTACTTCTAAAATGGCTCCCCAAATGATGACGGAGGAGACAGACCAGAAACTAGAAGAGATGACAGTTTATGCTTATGAACTTAGTCATCCAAAGGCCAAGCTCTCTTATTTGGATTGGAAAAAAAGACAGGTATTTAATAATAAGTTTCTTCAGATTTTCTCTGGTCTCTTTACGATTGTGAGTTTGCTACTCAGTATTATAGAGCGACCTGGTTATAATTCATGGGTTCATGCTGGTATGTTTTCACTCTTTTACGTCTATATGCTAAAATTAAGGAAAACACCGATTGAGGAAGGAGTGACTGCTAGGGGGGAAAAACGAAAATTCTACTACAGTCCCCATCCATGGTTCCTACTAATTTTGTTATTGACCCTCGTCATTCCCTCCTTACCGTTTGGTCTCATTGGTGCCCTCATTTTCATTACATTATTCTGTCTAATCGATGGTTTTCAGGTGAGTCAAGGGCTGAAGTGGGATTATTCTTTGGAGAAGCTGATTCCTATCGGTATCTTTCTTTCTGCTGGCTTCTTATCCGCTTTGGTAAATCAAAGTCAGATCATTTCCGGAGTTGCAATGATGTACTTCCATATTTTTGCAATTCTTGTGATTAGCTTGTCTTTTACAAGATTTAGTCCTGGATTTCCACCATCTCTGAAGAAAATTTTCATACCAGCAATTTTGGGTATCCTACTCTTTCAATTATTGCCTTTCGTTCACAGCCGCTTAAACATTTTTAATCCAAATATCCTAAGAAATGAGACTCTGGCCTTGACGGTTATCCTTTTGTTAAATGGTATCGTCTTGTCTTATTTTACAAAGGAACAAGGCTTCATGATTGGTGTGAAGAAGGTCTTTATGATTTATGGCTTGCAGATCTTTATTTTCCTAAGAAGACTGTTCCGAATCCTATTCGCACTTATACCCGATTTTAGCAAAATTTATTTTGAAAAAGACCTGTTAATCCTGAATAGCGAATTTGCTTTCTACTTCCTCGAGGGACTTTTTGTCCTGATCATGCTTTTCCTTATTCGCAATATACGCAAGGAAAATCGTAAAAGTGCTTCTTAGAATGAAAGAGTAGAGAAGAGGACTCTAGTTCAAGTTTCTAGTAAATTTTCCTGAATAAAGGTATAATAGAACTATTCAAATGAAAGAGGTAATGAAGATGGCTTCAAAAATGTTACACACTTGCTTGCGAGTAGAAAACCTTGAAAAATCAATTGCATTCTATCAAGATGCTTTTGGTTTTAAAGAGTTGCGTCGCAAGGATTTTCCAGATCATGCTTTCACCATTGTCTATCTAGGACTTGAGGGGGATGACTATGAGTTGGAGTTGACCTATAACTATGATCACGGTCCTTATGTGGTAGGAGATGGCTTCGCCCATATCGCTCTCAGCACACCTGACCTTGAGGCCCTACATCAAGAACATAGCGCCAAAGGCTATGAGGTGACAGCCCCTAATGGACTTCCAGGAACTCAACCAAACTATTACTTTATCAAGGATCCTGATGGCTACAAGGTCGAAGTCATTCGTGAAAAATAATCCAGTAAAGTCAAGTAGAATGTTCGTTTTCTGCTTGACTTTTTTTCTTTGAAAGAGTATACTAATACAAATTTAACCTTTAAGGGGAGTCCAGAGAGACTTACAAGGTGTCAGATAAAAGGGATAGGGGACTCTCTGTGGAGACTTTTTAAGTGTGCGCATGAGTTCTAGCCTAACCCAACTGAGGCCTTGCATTAGCAAGGTCTTTTCTTTATCTGGTCCCCTTAAATTTAAGGAGGAAAAGTCATGAATCCCACATGTAAGAAACGTTTGGGTGCTATTCGTTTGGAAACCATGAAGGTGGTCACACAAGAGGAAATTGCGCCAGCAATCTTTGAATTAGTCTTAGAAGGAGAAATGGTTGAAGCGATGCGAGCAGGCCAATTTCTACATTTGCGTGTGCCTGATGATGCCCATCTCTTACGCCGTCCTATTTCAATTTCGTCTATCGATAAGGCAAACAAGCAGTGTCATCTCATTTATCGGATTGAGGGGGCTGGGACCACTATTTTTTCAACATTAAGTCAGGGAGATACTCTTGATGTGATGGGGCCTCAGGGAAATGGTTTTGACTTGTCTGATCTGGACGACCAGAACCAAGTTCTCCTCGTTGGTGGGGGGATTGGTGTTCCGCCCTTGCTCGAAGTAGCCAAGGAATTGCATGCGCGTGGGGTGAAAGTAGTAACAGTCTTCGGTTTTGCTAACAAGGATGCTGTTATCCTCGAAAAGGAATTGGCCCAATATGGTCAGGTCTTTGTTACGACAGATGATGGTTCGTATGGTATTAAGGGAAATGTGTCAGTTGTCATCAATGAATTAGAAAATCAGTTTGATGCTGTTTACTCATGTGGGGCTCCAGGAATGATGAAGTACATCAATCAAAGATTTTATGACCACCCAAGAGCCTATCTATCTCTAGAGTCTCGTATGGCTTGCGGGATGGGGGCCTGCTATGCCTGCGTTCTAAAAGTGCCAGATAGTGAGACGGTCAGCCAACGCGTCTGTGAAGATGGTCCTGTTTTCCGTACAGGAACAGTTGTATTATAAGGAGAAAGTCATGACTACAAATCGTTTACAAGTTTCTCTCCCGGGCTTGGACTTGAAAAATCCTATCATACCAGCATCTGGCTGTTTTGGTTTTGGACAGGAGTATGCCAAGTACTATGATTTAGACCTTTTAGGCTCCATTATGATCAAGGCGACGACACTAGAACCCCGTTTTGGAAATCCAACTCCCAGGGTGGCAGAAACACCTGCCGGTATGCTCAATGCAATCGGTCTGCAAAATCCTGGTTTAGAAGCTGTTTTAGCTGAGAAGTTGCCTTGGCTGGAAAGAGAGTATCCTACGCTTCCCATCATCGCAAATGTTGCAGGCTTTTCAAAACAAGAGTACGCTGCCGTTTCTCGAGGAATTTCCAAGGCAGCAAATGTAAAAGCTATCGAGCTCAATATCTCTTGTCCGAATGTGGATCACGGCAATCATGGACTTTTGATTGGGCAAGATCCTGATTTGGCCTACGAAGTGGTAAAAGCAGCTGTGGAAGCCTCTGATGTGCCAGTTTATGTTAAGTTAACCCCTAGTGTAACGGATGTTGTCACTATTGCTAAAGCCGCAGAAGATGCAGGAGCAAGTGGCTTAACCATGATCAATACCCTTGTCGGTATGCGCTTTGACCTTAAAACCAGAAAACCAATCCTAGCCAATGGAACGGGTGGGATGTCTGGTCCAGCAGTTTTTCCAGTAGCCCTCAAACTCATCCGTCAAGTCGCCCAAACAACAGACCTGCCCATCATTGGAATGGGGGGAGTGGATTCGGCTGAAGCCGCTTTAGAAATGTATCTGGCTGGTGCCTCTGCCATCGGAGTTGGAACAGCTAACTTTACCAATCCTTATGCCTGTCCTGATATCATCGAACATTTACCAAAAGTCATGGACAAATATGGCATTAGCAGTTTGGAAGATCTCCGTCAGGAAGTCAAAGCCAGTCTGAGATAAGCTAGGTCTTCCTTATCGTCAACAAGAAATAGAATCTTCATCAATTTGTAATATTTCCGTTGGTTAACTATGTTACAATAGAGTTTAGAAAATGTATATAGTTTTTTACTAAGGAGAATAAAATGAAGAAGATACTACTTGCAAGTACTGTTGCTCTCTCTATAGCAGGATTTGCAAAATCGGCAGTGTATGCCGAAGAGTCTCAAGTTACAAAAAAAACTCAGACAACAGATGTAGTTGAGAAAAAAGAAGAGTCTGCTCCGAATAAAGAAGAGTCTGCTCCGAAAAAAGAAGTTCCCCGAGTTGATACTAGGAAAGAGTCAGTTGTAAAAGAGAAAGATCCCGCTAAAGAAGATTTATCAAATAAGGAAAAAGATAGGGAAAGCAAAAAAGAAGGTTGGCTGAAGGAGCAGGGAAGTTGGCGCTTTTATGAAAATAATCAACCTGTCTTAGACTGGAAACAAATCGATAACAAATGGTATTACTTCAATAAAGAAGGTGTTATGATTAGTAATATTATAATCGATGATTATCTTATTCAAGACAATGGCGCTTTGGCAGAAAATACATGGGTAAAAATTTCTGACAAGTGGTACTATGCTACAGCTTCTGGAAAAATTCTCCGTAATAAATGGGAAAAAATCGCTGGTATTTGGTATTACTTTGATAAAGAAGGCATCATGGTAACTAATACTTTAGTTGGTGATTATCTTATCCAAAATAGTGGTGCTCTTGCAGAAAATACATGGGTAAAGATTTCTAACAAGTGGTACTATGCTACAGCTTCTGGGAAAATTTCTCGTAATAAATGGGAAAAAATCAAAGGGATATGGTACTATTTTGATACTGATGGTGTAATGCTAAGTAATCAGTGGAAAACAGATTACTATCTAAAAGACAGTGGTGCCATGGCAGAAAAAGAATGGATATTTGATAATTCATACAATAGTTGGTTTTATTTAAAAACAGGAGGGGCTTATGCTTCTCGAGAATGGAGTGGCTCATATTACCTTAAAACAGGTGGATATATGGCCAAAAATGAGTGGATTTTTGATAAAGATTATGATGCTTGGTACTATCTAAAAGAAGATGGTATGTATGTGACAGGTACTTTTAATATTAAAGGTAAAGAGTATT
The DNA here is from genome assembly GCF_015561235.1 of Streptococcus oralis. Taxonomy (GTDB): domain Bacteria; phylum Bacillota; class Bacilli; order Lactobacillales; family Streptococcaceae; genus Streptococcus; species Streptococcus oralis_BK. Next base: position 359,625 of record NZ_JADMTC010000001.1, read on the forward strand.
CTTTTCAAAACAATGGAAAGTGGATTTCAGAATCTAAATATTACAAAGTGAAACCTATCACTGCATATGTATATAGTAGTTCGGGAGAAAAATTAAGCTATGTATCAAAAGGAACAATTGTCTCGCTTGGAGATACTCAATCTACGAAAAACACCCAAATACCAGTGAATATTTCTGGACTTTCGGGTTTCATGAATAAAAGTGATTTGACAGCAGTGGATGAAGGAAGCGAGTTTATCCCTCATTATACTAGTGATGGGAAATTCCTCTACCATGAACTCTCTCCTTATACGAGTATCAAAGTAGCTCCACATACATCTGCTATGGTTATTGGTAAGAAGTACTACTCAACTGATGGAGAGCATTTTGATGGCTTTACGGTTAAAAATCCTTTCCTCTTTAAAAACTTGAGAGAGCCAAGTAATTATAGTGCAGCTGAGTTGGATAAAGTTTATTCTGTTATGAATATTCAAAATAGTCCTCTAGCGGGGAAAGGAGCGACTTTCAAAGAGGCTGAAGAACGTTACGGTGTCAATGCCCTTTACTTGATGGCCCATAGTGCCCTTGAAAGTGCTTGGGGTCGCAGTCAAATTGCCAGAGATAAGAACAATTTCTTTGGTATTGCGGCTTATGATACTAGCCCTTATCTCTCAGCCAAGAGCTTTGATGATGTGGACAAAGGAATTCTCGGTGCGGCCAAGTGGATTCGTGAGAATTATATCGACTACGGCAGAGACCACCTTGGAAACAAGGCAACAGGAATGAATGTTCGCTATGCTTCCGATCCTTACTGGGGAGAGAAAATAGCTAGCATCATGATGACCATCAATAGTAGACTTGGTGGGAAAGACTAATCAAAAAAATCAACGGTAACTACTGAAAAAGTGGTTATCGTTTTTGTTTTGGACACGCGAGAAAAATAGTATAATAACAGTTTCTTTATTGTTGAATAATTAGCAAAATGATAGTAAAATGTAGAAGGAAGTATTAGTATAGTTATTATACAAAATAAAGGAGTTTATTATGAAAAAGTTGCTCACCCTTTCACTTGCCTTACTTTCAGTAACAACACTTGTTGCTTGTTCTGGTCATAAGGTAGAACAAGCGGTTCCAGAAGAAAAAGTCGAACAGAAGCAAGTCAAATTCGATGAAAAGTTGTTTAAAGAAGCTGGACTCTTGCCTTTTAAAAATGAGAAACAACTAGAACTTGGGGAATTGGATTCTAAATCACGCGCAACAGGTGCTCATATTCAACTTAAGGACAGCGATGAACCAACTGAGAAGAGAGAGTCCAAGTTGACTTATGATCCAGTTGGATGGCACAATTATAAATTCTTTTATGGTGACGGTAAAAAAGAAGCTTGGTTGATGAGTCGAGGTCATTTGATAGGGTATCAATTTAGTGGATTGAATGATGAAAAGAAAAACTTGGTTCCGATGACTAACTGGCTCAATGCTGGAAATTATTCTGGAACAGATGACCAAAACCAAAGTGGCATGCTTTATTATGAAAATCGATTGGATTCTTGGTTGGCCAATCATCCGAACTACTATCTTGATTATAAGGTGACCCCAATCTATCAAAAGGACGAATTGATTCCAAGACAGATTGAGTTGCAGTATGTGGGAATTGATGAAAATGGCAAACTCTTGGAAATCAAGTTAGGTGGTAGTAAGGAAAAGGTTGATCAGTATTCTGTGACGCATGTTATTCTAGACAATGTTTCAGCTAATGCGGAAATCAATTATTTGGATGGTACTGCTAAAAATACAGTTGAAGATGCAAAGATAAAAGAAGAAAAAGAAAAGGCTAAGAAGGAAGCTGAGGAAAAATCCAAGAAAGAGGCTAAAGAAAAAGCACGTCAGGCTGCACAAGAAAAAGAAGAAAGTCAGAAATCAAACTCGCAATCAACAAATTCAGGTGGCTACTTTAGGGATAGAAACGGAAGATGGCACAGACCAAATGGTAAATTTGCTTCCAAGAAAGAAATTAGAGAAGCCGGATTGCAGTGGTAAGAAGAATTTAGTAGATATACAGTCAAAAAGCCGTTGGAAAACGGTTTTTTGTTATAATTAAATTAAGAATGTAGCATTAAAGGAGAAGAACATGACATTTGAAGAAATCTTGCCTGGATTAAAGGCTAAGAAAAAATATGTACGAACTGGTTGGGGAGGGGCTGAAAACTATGTGCAGCTTTTTGATACCATCGAGCAAAACGGGGTTGCACTTGAAGTGACACCTTATTTCCTCATCAACGTGTCTGGAGAAGGGGAAGGGTTTTCGATGTGGAGTCCGACACCTTGTGATGTTTTGGCGACGGATTGGGTAGAAGTGCATGACTAAACGTGTATTGATTACGGGAGTAAGTTCAGGGATCGGTCTAGCTCAAGTTCGCCTCTTTTTAGAGAATGACTATCAAGTTTATGGTGTAGACCAAAGAGAAAATCCACTCCTACAGGGTGATTTCCACTTTTTACAGAGAGATTTAACTCTTGACTTGGAACCAATTTTTGACTGGTGTCCTCAAGTTGATATTCTTTGTAATACAGCGGGAGTGTTGGATGACTACAAGCCTTTACTAGAACAATCAGCGAAGGAAATTCAAGAGATTTTTGAAATCAACTATGTGACTCCAGTTGAGATGACACGGCATTATTTGACACAAATGTTGGAAAATAAAAAAGGAATCATAATCAATATGTGTTCGATTGCCTCAAGCCTAGCAGGAGGTGGTGGTCACGCCTATACTTCCTCTAAGCATGCCCTGGCTGGCTTTACCAAGCAGTTGGCACTAGACTATGCTGAAACTGGGATTCAGGTCTTTGGTATCGCTCCAGGAGCAGTAAAAACTGGAATGACCGCAGCTGACTTTGAGCCAGGTGGACTAGCTGACTGGGTAGCTAGTGAGACACCCATCAAACGTTGGATTGAGCCAAGTGAAATTGCTGAAGTTAGTCTCTTTTTAGCAAGTGGAAAAGCAAGCGCCATGCAGGGACAAATCCTAACGATTGATGGAGGATGGAGCTTGAAGTAGCATAGTTGCTATTCTGTAAATATGTGGAGGTAAACTATGAAAAGAGATGAATTTGGATTTGTCTTGCCCAATCTCTACTATCAGTTTTTAACGGAGTGGAAAGAGATTGACCCCTTTGAAATTGGAGATACAGGTATCTGTTTGTATGCTAAGGAGGATCTTCAAGAGCGTAATGAGACTTATCAGATTGAGGAAGTAGAGCCAGATTATTTTATGATTGGACAGGAAGGAGATTTGGCCTGCTTTATCGAGAAAAATGCTGATGATTGCATTTATGAAAATGACTTGGGTGCTTTTGGCTCCTTGGAAATACAAAAAGTTGCTACAAACGTCTATGACTTTATTGACAAGATTTTAGAGGAAGGATTGTAAAAATGGGAGGGAGAAATCATGTTTAGGGTGCTAGATGCAGATTCGCCGATTTCAAAAGAAGAACTTTTACAATTTGAGGAGTTTCTTGGAAAGAAATTGCCGGAAGCTATGAAGGATTTTTATCTCAAGTACAACGGTGGGCAACCCCAGGTAATAGGTGTCCACGATGACCGTCATCTCTTTCCTTTCAATTCCTTTAATTCAGTAGGGGAGATGAGAAATTCTCTTACATGGTTTGACGATGAGGTTGTGCCTGAAGGATTTAAGGCAATAGACCTTCTCCATTTTGCCTATGATCCTGGATCTGGCAACTATGCTCTTTCCTTAAGGGAAGAGGATTATGGAAAGGTTTACTTCTATGTTTTAGAAGAAAAAGCTGAGTTGTATGGTCAATGGCCATCTTTTGAGGATTTTTTGAATTCCTTTGTTGAAGAGTGATACGAAAAAAGGAGAAGGGATGCGGAAATACCAAGAACTTTCACTAGAGCAGATAATCGAGCAAATGCGCGTGGACGAGTCTTCTTCAGATGATTTTTGCCTCTATGGCAAGGAGGATGGAGAGCTAGCACTAGATAGGCTCTATTTGGTATCAGATTATCCGGATGTCGTAGAAGACCGTGATGTCTACCCGACGGATGTAGTGGAGCAAAGTCTTCAACTAGTCTACTATGGAGAGCAGTTGTTCGATGTTCTCTCGGTTGCACTTGAGGAAAAGCCAGATGCAAGTCTCCAAGACTTGGTTGAGGCTTTGAATTATTATCATCAGCACGATAGTTTCATGCCATTTGAACCCTAGTTACAAACATAGAATGTTGCAGTCCATTGACAATATAAAAAGAAGTTAAGAAATGATAGATTACGAAAACATAAATGAAAAAATTTCCCCCTTTAACTTGCTTGTATATGATGAGGATCCTCAAAATGTTCGCGGATCGCTCATTTATTACCCTGATGGAGAATATAGACAGGAAGTGTTTGACACTCGAGAAGAGGAGGGATTTGAAGGAAATGGCTACGATTGGGTATCCTTGGCTTTGGTATTTTTGGAGGAAAAAATGCCGGAATTAAGCGATGCTATCGACTTTGATCCTGAAGGAAGTATGTTTTGTGCCTATTCTTCCAAGGTAGATGCCTTGTCTAAATTTGCTCAGGGTTTTAAAGAGTTTTGCGATGATATTGAAGCTATGAAAGACTTGTTCAGTAGAGCAGAGTTGGATTAATTAACTAAAATAGTTTTAAAATTTTTGAGAAGATAATAGAAAGGAATTCAGATGAAGCTATCAGAAGTAGTTGAGCTAGTGGAAAATCATCCAGACCTACATCTCTATATAGATAAAATTTTAAAAAAGCATAAAAAGACTCAAGCTGGCTATCTCGAATCACTGAGTCATCTGGCCTATTTACTTTATCTGGATGGTCAAGAGGAAACGGCTAATGAATTATTAGATAGGATCATACAGGTTCCATTTGAAGGGAATCATAACACCTGGACCTTTGTTGACAGTTCTCTGGTTTTATTGGCCTATCTGGAAAGAGAAAAAGAAAATCAGGTACTTGTCTATAAAAAACTTCTTTTATCTCCGCTAGAACAAGGGGAGGAATCCACTCAAAAAATAAGAAGGAGAGTTCATCAGAGATTTTTGAATGGCGATAGCTTAGAGCAAAAGCTTGAAAAAATCGAGCAAGCTCTAAGTCCTGAATCAGAAATGGAACGTCGTCTGCTATACTTGGCAGATTTATTGAAGATTCACCTTTTTATTGATGAGTCAACTTGTGAAGAGACAGATATCCAGACAAAAATGGAAGAGAATATGGAGATACTAAAGAAGTATATCAAGGAGCATGAAATCTATAGCCTCTTTCCTTTTAAAGGATAAGGTGAGGTAGCAATCTTGGATTGTTAGAAAGAGTAGGAAATGGAAATCAAAAAACACTTTGGTGTTTATGGCGTTTGCCTTGAGAATGGGAAATTGCTTTGCATTGAGAAAACAAGAGGACCTTATCAACATCGTTTTGATTTACCTGGTGGTAGTCAAGAACTAGGTGAGGGGTTGACAGAAACTCTCAAGAGAGAAGTTCTGGAAGAGACAGGATATGCTCTTAGCGATTATTCAAACCCTAGAATCTATGATGTGTTGGTTCAAGAAGAAGGGCAAGATTTCGCAGTACACCATATCATGGCTTTTTATGATGTGGTGCTCGATTTCGGGAGCTCTCAAAAATCTCTTCCTCATGAAGTTCTTGATGGAAGTAATGATTCAGTAAATGCAATTTGGCTTCCTATCGAGCAGATGACCGAAGAAAATGCCTCACCCCTAGTATTAAAAGTTAAGGCAGAGTTAGGAGGATTTCCAGAATTGGACAAGACCTCTTACATGAATTGGAAGGTAAAAGAAAAGCAGGAGAAGAAATGACACCGCAAGAAATGTGGAATAAATACAAACAAATCAATCCCTTGATCGGAGATGAAATCGATGCCTGGACTTTTGGAGTGGAAGCCGATCTCTTGGCAGATTTGGTTTTAAAAGGTGAAAAGACGGCAACTGCATCAGCCTATGATCTTTATGCAGTTGATAACGAACTCCTGCCACAAGAAGGGACCTTTGATGTCATTTTAGATAGTCAAGATCGGGCTGTCTGTATTATCGAAATTACAAAGGTTTCCGTTCAGCCTTTTCATCAAGTGTCAGCTGACCATGCCTTCAAGGAAGGGGAAGGTGACAAATCTTTAGCCTATTGGCGTCAGGTTCATGAGGACTGTTTCGTCGAGTGGCTGAGAGAAGCAGGTCTGACTTTTACACCTGATAGTAAGGTTGTATTAGAAGAATTTCGCAAGGTCTACCCTCAGTAGACTACTAGAAGGAAGAAAGTTTTGGAAATCGCCGTCCAATCCTTTTTTCTTAAGCAAAACATGATATAATAAGTTTGTTTGAAGAAGAGCTCTAGCTCTTAAACTTAGATAGGAGAAAACTATGCAAGCAGTTGAACATTTTATTAGCAAATTTGTTCCTGAACATTATGATTTATTTTTAGACTTGAGTCGTGAGACCAAGACGTTTTCTGGTAAGGTGACCATCACTGGTCAAGCGCAGAGCGACCGTATTTCCCTTCACCAAAAAGACTTGGAAATCGCTTCTGTAGAAGTTGTGGGTCAAGCGCGTCCATTTACTGTTGACCATGAAAATGAAGCCCTTCATATCGAACTGGCTGAGGCAGGTCAAGTTGAATTAGTCATTGCTTTTTCAGGAAAAATTACAGACAACATGACAGGGATTTACCCTTCTTATTACACTGTTGATGGAGTGAAGAAGGAAGTCTTGTCTACTCAGTTCGAGAGCCACTTTGCGCGCGAAGCCTTCCCATGTGTGGATGAGCCAGAAGCTAAAGCAACTTTTGACCTTTCTCTACGTTTTGACCAAGCGGAAGGTGAAGTGGCCTTGTCGAACATGCCAGAAATCGATGTGGAAAACCGTAAGGAAACAGGTATCTGGAAGTTTGAGACAACACCTCGCATGTCATCTTATTTGTTGGCTTTTGTCGCTGGTGATTTGCAAGGGGTAACCGCTAAAACGAAGAATGGTACTCTCGTAGGTGTCTACTCAACCAAAGCTCATCCACTTTCTAACCTTGATTTCTCTTTGGACATCGCAGTTCGCTCAATCGAGTTCTACGAAGATTACTACGGAGTTAAATATCCAATTCCTCAATCTCTCCACATCGCCCTTCCTGACTTCTCAGCAGGTGCTATGGAAAACTGGGGTCTTGTCACTTACCGTGAAGTTTACTTGATTGTCGATGAGAACTCAACCTTTGCCAGCCGTCAACAAGTTGCCCTAGTTGTAGCACATGAGTTGGCTCACCAATGGTTTGGTAACCTCGTGACTATGAAATGGTGGGATGACCTCTGGCTCAATGAAAGCTTTGCTAACATGATGGAATATGTCTGTGTCGATGCCATTGAGCCAACTTGGAATATCTTTGAAGACTTCCAAACAGGTGGTGTTCCAGCGGCACTTAAACGCGATGCGACTGATGGCGTTCAGTCTGTTCACGTTGAAGTCAAACACCCGGATGAAATCAATACTCTCTTTGACGGAGCTATCGTCTATGCCAAAGGAAGCCGTCTCATGCACATGCTTCGTCGTTGGCTCGGCGATGCTGATTTTGCTAAAGGTTTGCATGCCTACTTTGAAAAGCACCAATATGGAAATACCATTGGTCGTGACCTATGGAATGCCCTTGGTCAAGCTTCAGGTCGTGATGTTGCAGCTTTCATGGATTCTTGGTTGGAACAGCCTGGTTACCCAGTTCTCACTGTCAAAGTTGAAAATGATGTCTTGAAGATTTCGCAAAAACAATTCTTTATCGGTGAGCACGAAGATAAGAACCGTCTCTGGGTGGTGCCACTCAACAGCAACTGGAAAGGCCTGCCAGATACACTCGAAACTGAAAGTATCGAAATCCCTGGCTACGCAGCTCTTCTTACTGAAAATGACGGAGCTCTTCGTCTCAACACTGAAAATACTGCCCACTACATTACAGACTATCAAGGAGACTTGTTAGAAGCTGTTCTTGCTGAGCTAGAGACACTAGATAACACAAGCAAACTGCAAATCGTCCAAGAACGTCGTTTACTTGCTGAAGCAGGACACATTTCTTATGCTGACTTGCTCCCAGTCCTTGATAAACTTGCTAAGGAAGAGTCTTACCTTGTGGTTTCAGCTGTTTCTCAAGTGATTTCTGCCCTTGAGCGCTTTATCGATGAAGGAACAGAAACTGAGAAAGCCTTTAACACACTCGTTGCTAAATTGGCTCGTCATAACTATGACCGTCTTGGTTTTGAAGCCAAAGATGGGGAATCAGATGAAGACGAATTGGTTCGTCAGTTGACCATTTCCATGATGATTCGCTCTAATGATGCAGAAGCTAGTCAAGTCGCTAGTCAAATCTTTGCAGCTCACAAGGAAAATCTTGCAGGACTTCCAGCAGCAATCCGTGCCCAAGTGCTCATCAATGAAATGAAACACCATGAGACCAAGGACTTGGTCGCAACTTATCTAGACCTCTACACTCATGCAACAGATGCTGTTTTCAAACGCCAGTTGGCAGCAGCTCTAGCCTACAGTACAGATGCCGACAATATCCAAACCTTGATTCGTTCATGGAAAGATAAATTTGTGGTGAAACCACAAGACTTGTCTGCTTGGTATTACCAGTTCCTAGATCATCAAACAACTCAAGAAACTGTTTGGGTATGGGCGCGTGAAAACTGGGATTGGATCAAGGCAGCCCTAGGTGGGGACATGAGCTTTGATAGCTTTGTTATCCTACCTGCCCATGTATTTAAGACAGAGCAACGCTTGGCAGAGTACAAGGAATTCTTTGAACCACAACTCTCTGACCTTGCTCTTAGCCGTAACATTCGTATGGGTATCAAGGATATCGCAGCGCGTGTTGACTTGATTAAGCGTGAAAAAGCGGCAGTAGAAACTGTTGTAGCTCAATATGCTAAAGCTTAATTCGTTCGAAATGTAAATAAAAAAACTCAACTTTCTATCTGAATAGAAGAGAGAGTTGAGTTTTTTTTAAGGCAATTTTGGTATAATAATCATAACAAGGAGGAGTTTCTGATGATAAAAATCTTATTAGTAGAAGATGACCTAGGTCTGTCAAACTCAGTATTTGACTTTTTGGATGATTTTGCAGATGTCATGCAGGTCTTTGATGGAGAAGAAGGTCTCTACGAAGCTGAGAGTGGTGTTTATGACTTGATTCTGCTTGATCTGATGTTGCCTGAAAAAAATGGTTTCCAAGTCTTGAAAGAATTACGTGAAAAAGGAATTACAACCCCTGTCCTTATCATGACCGCTAAGGAAAGTTTGGATGACAAGGGTCATGGATTTGAATTGGGTGCGGATGACTACCTCACCAAACCTTTCTATCTAGAAGAACTCAAAATGCGGATCCAAGCCCTTCTCAAACGTTCAGGTAAGTTTAACGAAAACACCTTGACCTATGGGGATATTGTCGTCAACCTTTCAACGAATGAGGTTAAGGTGGAAGACACGCCTGTGGAACTACTCGGAAAAGAGTTTGAGTTATTGGTTTATTTCCTTCAAAATCAAAATGTTATTCTTCCTAAGACGCAAATTTTTGACCGTCTATGGGGATTTGATAGCGATACGACGATTTCCGTTGTAGAAGTCTATGTTTCAAAAGTTCGTAAGAAATTGAAGGGGACAGCCTTTGCTGAAAATCTTCAAACCTTGCGTAGTGTCGGGTATATATTAAAAGATGTTCAATAAACTAAAAAAAACATGGTATGCGGATGATTTCAGCTATTTCATTCGAAACTTCGGAGTGTTCACCCTGATTTTCTCTGCTATGACCTTGATTATCCTTCAGGTCATGCACTCGAGTCTCTACACCTCTGTAGATGAAAAACTACAAGCCCTTAGTAGTAGTCCTCAAGCTGTTATCCAGTTAGCCCTGAATCGGGCAACTGAGGAAGTTAAGGATATTCAACCAGCAACAGCGGATGCCAGCAAGGCTGAAATCAAGACCAATGTTAGCTCTAATACAGAAGTTTTGCTTTTTGACAAGGATTTTAACCAACTCTTACTGGGCAATCGCTTTTTAGGCTTGGACAAGATCAAGCTGGACAAGAAAGAGTTGAATCACATTCGCCAAATCCAAGTTGTCAATAGCTATGGTCAGGAAGAAACCTACCGAATGGTCTTGATGGAAACCAATTCATCCACTGTTTCAAGTAATGTCAAATATGCGGCGGTTTTAATCAATACCAGCCAGCTTGAGCAAATCAGCCAAAACCACGAGCATTTAATTGTTGTAGTTATGGCTAGTTTCTGGCTCCTGTCTTTAATTGCCAGTGTCTACCTGGCACGTGTCAGTGTCAAACCTCTGCTGGAAAGTATGCAAAAGCAGAAGTCCTTTGTTGAAAATGCGAGTCACGAACTGAGAACGCCTTTGGCCGTTTTACAAAATCGTTTAGAGACTCTCTTTCGAAAACCAGAGGCAACGATTATGGAATCCAGCGAAAGCATTGCTTCTAGTCTTGAAGAAGTTCGCAATATGCGCTTCCTCACGACCAATCTTCTCAACCTTGCACGTCGAGATGATGGAATCAAACCAGAAATAGCAGAAGTTTCTCCACAATTCTTTAAAACAACCTTTGCCAACTATGAGTTGATTGCTTCTGAAAATGATCGTGTTTTCAACTATGAAAATCGAATTTATCGTCCATTCATGACCGATCAGTTGCTCCTAAAACAGCTCATGACCATCTTGTTTGATAATGCCATCAAGTATACCGAAGAAGATGGGAAAATTGAGTTTGTGGTCCATGCTACGGATCGCCACCTCTATCTATCAGTAACGGATAATGGAATTGGGATCTCAGCTGCCGATAAGAAGAAAATCTTTGACCGTTTTTACCGTGTAGACAAGGCGAGAACCCGTCAGAAAGGTGGGTTTGGTCTGGGACTATCTTTGGCCAAGCAGATCGTAGATGCCTTACGAGGAACGATTACCGTTAAAGATAACAAGCCTAGAGGAACAATTTTTGAAGTTAAGATTGCTATTCAATCTCCTCCCAAACGTAAGAATAAATAAAAAGACAGTTTTTGAACTGTCTTTTTTGTTAACTAGAAAAGAGGTTGGTAGTGGTACCAACCTTTATTTTGAAATTTTTCGTTTAATAATCTTTCGTTGGAGTTGGAGGAGTGTCAAGCTTGCCCCCATAGCAGCAACAAATGATAAAGCTGTGTTTAATTTTAAAGCTAAAAAGATAAAGCTAAAAAGTACCATAAAAATACAAAAACAAGCAATATTTACAAAAAATAAAATCTCTTTTAAATTGGAGCTAACAGGTGCTTCCAGTGTATAATTTTGATAAAGCGGAGTTTGATTTGATTCGGGAGTGTGTTCAAACTCATAGGCTTCTAATTTTCTTGCGGGCATGATTCTCTCCTTAACAGTACATAACTATTCTATCATTTTTTATGTAGAGAATTATTACAGAATTGTTACAAAACTACTAAAGTCTTATATCATCTTCTAAGTTGCTTTTCTTGACACCCACTAGGGAAAGTGATAGCATGGATGTTACACTTGAAACAGATGGCCTGACCTTCTCTATTATAAATATACTGAGTAAGGAAGGGATGACTTATATAAATTGATAGCAAGCAAGTGCTTTTCCTAAGATAATTTGTTGAGTTGCTACCTGGATACTTTTGAAGAGTGTTGGTAGGAGTTGTTTTGAATGGATGATAAGACAGAGATGCTGTCTATTGGACTGGGTAGCATTTTGCTACCTCTGGGGAAAGTTAAAGGAGATAAGCATGTATCTTGCTATCAAAGAAATAGTACGAAATAAACTTCGATATAGTTTGATTCTAACGACCATTTTTCTTATTGCTTTCATGGTTTTTTTTATGACTAGTTTGGCTCTTGGTCTTGTGCGGAACAACCGAGCCGCTATTGATAACTGGCAAGCAACGGGTGTCGTTTTATCCGACTACGCAAATGATAATTTGACAGCATCCTTTATTCCTGAAAAGGACTACAAAGAGAAGAGTTCTAAAGAGGCTACTCCACTGGGCTATATGTTCGCTGTGACCAATCTAGTCGATGGTAGTGAAAAGGTCAATGTTTCCATCTTTGCTCAAGAGTGGGACTCTTTTATCTCTCCGAGTCTGATTGAGGGCCATTATCCTGAAGGAGATGATGAGGTTGTCGTGGATCAGTCCTTTGAGAATTATGGGATTAGGCTAGGTGATGCCATTCAGCTCAATGGAAGTGAGACAAGTTACAAGATTGTAGGCCTGACTCAAGGAAATAAATTTTTCACCGAGCCTGTTATCTTTACGAGTTTGACGACTTATTGGACCTTACAAGGAACCTTGAAAGCCAATCGTTCCATCTCTGCTTTGGTATTGAAAAATGATATAGAAGTGGCTGGCGATGGACTGAAACAGATTTCTATTCCAAAAATGATATCAAAAATTCCTGGTTACACACCTCAGGTTAATGTATTTTCAGGGATGATTCTTGCTATGATTATCATCACAGGCTTGATAGTGGGTATATTTGTCTATATCATTACCATCCAAAAACTAGGACTTTATGGAATAATGCGGGCTCAGGGGATACAGATTAAAACCATTGTTTGGTCACTTTTCTGTCAAATCTTTCTACTAGCCGGTATGGGAATTGCTTTAGCCTTGCTGGCTATTGGTGGAGTGATTTTAGTCTTACCAGCAACCTTCTTTTTCTACCCAAGTTGGATAGCCTACTCTGTCCTAAGTTTGGTAATTTGCTTGATGGCCCTTCTAGGTGGTGTCATTTCACTTCCACGTTTGCTAAAGGTGGACCCGATTACTGCGATTGCAGAGTGATAAGGAGAATAGTATGACAGCACTGATTGAAATGACTCAAGTGACAAAAACGTATGGGGAAGGAAAGATGAAAGTCGTGGCCCTGCATGAGACGAATTTTCAGCTAAATGCAGGAGAGTTCGTTGCTATCGTTGGGCCTTCTGGCTCTGGAAAGACGACCTTTCTAACGACTCTTGGACAACTTCAGGAAGCTTCGAGTGGAAAGATTTTGGTAAAGGGGAAAGAAACAGGCAGTTTGACGGAGAAGGAGAAAACAGACCTTCGTTTTAGAGAGTTTGGATTTATTCTACAAGCTTCAAACTTAATTCCTTTTCTTACGGTCAAGGAACAGCTGGATTTGATTGACAGACTGGATAGGGGAAAAAATAGTAAAAGTGATCGAAAAGAGTTACTTGACTTGTTGGATTTAGAAAAAGTACAAGATCATTATCCCAAGGCTCTATCGGGTGGCGAACGTCAACGTGCGGCGATTGCTAGAGCGCTTTATAACAATCCGAGCATCGTTCTTGCAGATGAGCCGACAGCCAGTCTAGATACCCAGCGTGCTTACCAAGTAACAGAAATGTTGGCTGCCATTGCCCATGAACAAGGTAGAGGAGTTGTCATGATTACACATGATACACGCCTTCTTGATAAGGTCGACCGTGTTTATGTGATGAACGATGGACACCTAGTTGAAGAAACACATGCATAAAAAGAGAGTGAACGGTGCTGGTACTGTTCACTTTTTAATTTCAAAAGTTAAAAATAAGCCTAACTTTTTGTAAAACTCCCAGTATTCATAGCTGATTTTCCAGAAATGTGGTATAATTTTCCTTATGGAAAAGATTATCATTACAGCAACTGCTGAAAGTATTGAACAAGTTGAACAACTACTCGAAGCTGGCGTAGACCGTATCTATGTCGGTGAGAAAGATTTTGGCCTTCGTCTGCCAACAACCTTTAGTTATGAAGACTTACGCACCATCGCTAAGTTAGTTCATGAAGCAGGTAAGGAATTGATCGTTGCGGTTAACGCCCTCATGCACCAAGATATGATGGACCGTATCAAGCCCTTCCTAGATTTCTTGGAAGAAATCAAGACAGACTATATTACTGTTGGGGATGCAGGTGTCTTTTACGTGGTAAACCGTGATGGCTATTCCTTTAAGACCATCTACGATGCTTCAACCATGGTGACAAGCAGTCGTCAGATTAACTTCTGGGGTCAAAAGGCAGGCGCCTCTGAGGCGGTCTTGGCGCGTGAAATTCCATCTGCTGAACTCTTCAAAATGCCAGAGATTTTGGAAATTCCTGCTGAAGTTTTGGTTTATGGAGCTAGTGTCATTCATCATTCTAAGCGTCCGCTCTTACAAAACTACTATAACTTTACGCATATCGATGACGAAAAGACGCGTAAACGTGACCTCTTCTTGGCTGAACCAAGTGATCCAGAGAGCCATTACTCTATCTTTGAAGATAATCATGGTACTCATATTTTTGCCAACAATGACCTTGATTTGATGACCAAATTGACGGAATTGGTGGAGCATGGTTTTACTCACTGGAAGCTAGAGGGGCTCTACACACCTGGTAAGAATTTTGTAGAAATTGCCAAACTCTTTGTCCAAGCACGCAGCTTGATTCAAGAGGGCAAATTCAGCCATGACCAAGCCTTCTTGTTAGATGAGGAAGTGCGCAAGTTACACCCTAAAAACCGTTTCCTCGATACGGGATTCTATGATTACGATCCTGACATGGTTAAATAGGACATAAAAACCCGAAATAAAAATGTTCGGGTTTTTCAAGTGTATTCATGAAATAAAAACGGATACATGTTATAATAAAAATAGCTCTTTAATGGAGGTGTTTGAGTGGAAAATCTGAAGAAAATGGCAGGTATCAAGGCTGCTGAGTTTGTCAAGGATGGCATGGTAGTCGGACTTGGAACGGGCTCTACTGCCTACTATTTCGTAGAAGAAATCGGTCGTCGCATTAAAGAAGAAGGTTTGCAGATTACTGCTGTGACGACTTCCAGTGTGACCAGTAAACAGGCCGAAGGTCTTAATATCCCGCTCAAGTCGATTGATCAAGTGGACTTTGTCGATGTGACGGTTGACGGGGCGGATGAAGTAGATAGCCAGTTTAACGGAATCAAAGGTGGTGGTGGTGCCCTTCTGATGGAGAAGGTTGTAGCGACACCATCAAAAGAATACATTTGGGTGGTTGACGAAAGCAAACTAGTAGAGAAACTAGGTGCTTTTAAATTGCCTGTGGAAGTGGTTCAGTATGGCGCAGAACAGGTCTTTCGTCGGTTTGAGCGAGCTGGCTACAAACCAAGTTTCCGTGAAAAAGACGGACAACGTTTTGTGACCGATATGCAGAATTTTATCATTGACCTAGCCTTGGATGTCATTGAAAATCCAATTGCCTTCGGGCAAGAATTGGACCATGTCGTTGGTGTCGTAGAGCATGGCTTGTTCAACCAAATGGTGGATAAGGTCATCGTTGCTGGACGAGACGGGGTTCAGATTTTAACTTCAACAAAAGCAAACTAATCAACATAATAAGGAGACACACTATGTCAAAATTTAATCGTATTCACTTGGTGGTACTGGATTCTGTAGGAATCGGTGCTGCGCCAGATGCCAATAACTTTGTCAATGCAGGGGTTCCAGATGGAGCTTCTGACACACTAGGACACATTTCAAAAACAGTTGGTTTGAATGTGCCAAACATGGCTAAAATCGGTCTAGGAAATATTCCTCGCGAAACACCGCTGAAGACTGTACCAGCTGAAAGCAATCCAACAGGTTATGCAACAAAATTGGAAGAAGTTTCCCTTGGTAAGGATACCATGACTGGTCACTGGGAAATCATGGGACTCAATATTACCGAGCCTTTCGATACTTTCTGGAACGGATTCCCAGAAGAAATCTTGACAAAGATTGAAGAATTTTCAGGACGCAAGGTCATTCGTGAAGCCAACAAACCATACTCAGGAACAGCTGTTATTGATGATTTTGGACCACGTCAAATGGAAACAGGGGAGTTGATTATCTATACTTCAGCTGACCCTGTTTTGCAAATTGCTGCCCACGAAGACATCATTCCTCTGGATGAATTGTACCGTATCTGTGAATACGCTCGTTCGATTACCCTTGAGCGTCCTGCCCTTCTAGGTCGTATCATTGCTCGTCCATATATTGGTGAACCAGGTAACTTCACTCGTACGGCAAATCGTCGTGACTTGGCAGTTTCACCATTTGCTCCAACTGTTCTCGATAAACTCAATGAAGCAGGTATCGATACTTATGCTGTTGGTAAAATCAACGATATCTTTAATGGGGCAGGAATCAATCATGACATGGGACACAACAAGTCAAATAGCCATGGAATTGATACACTATTGAAGACTATGGGGCTTGCTGAGTTTGAAAAAGGATTCTCCTTCACAAACTTGGTTGACTTTGATGCCCTTTACGGCCACCGTCGCAATGCTCATGGTTACCGTGATTGCTTGCATGAGTTCGATGAACGCTTGCCTGAAATTATCGCAGCCATGAGAGAGAATGACCTTCTCTTGATTACTGCGGACCATGGAAATGACCCAACCTATGCTGGAACTGACCACACTCGTGAATATATCCCACTTTTGGCTTACAGTCCTGCCTTTAAAGGAAATGGTGTCATTCCAGTTGGACATTTCGCAGATATCTCAGCGACTGTTGCCGATAACTTTGGTGTGGAAACTGCCATGATTGGGGAAAGTTTCTTAGATAAATTGGTGTAAGATGAAACGCTATGCTTTACTTGTTCGGGGCATTAATGTAGGTGGGAAAAATAAAGTTATCATGGCGCAACTTCGTCAAGAACTGACAGAGTTGGGACTGGAAAAGGTTGAGACCTACATCAACAGTGGCAATATTTTCTTTACTTCTACAGCTCCCAAAGCCCAATTGGTTGAAAAGTTAAAGGTTTTCTTTGCAGTCCATTATCCATTTATTCAGAGCTTTTCTTTGCTGAGTCAGGAAGATTATGAAGAAGAGCTGAAGAATCTGCCAGATTGGTGGACTAAAGCCCTGGCTCGAAAGGATGTGCTCTTCTACACGGAAGGCTTGGATGTGGATCAAGTGATCGAGAAAGTGAACAGTTTGGAACTGGAAGATGAAGTCGTTCATTTTGGAGGACTTGGGATTTTCTGGGGGAAATTCTCTGAGGAATCCTACTATGCAACTGCCTATCATAAGTACTTGCTCAAGATGCCTTTTTATAGCAACATCACCATTCGCAATGCCAAAACCTTTGACAAAATCGGTCAAATGCTAAAAAATAATAAAGGAGACACAGAATGACATTCTTAGATAAAATCAAGGAAACAGCTGCTTTTCTGAAAGATAAAGGAATCAAAGCGCCTGAATTTGGTTTAATCCTTGGATCAGGTCTTGGAGAATTGGCAGAAGAAATTGAAAATCCAGTTGTAGTAGACTATGCAGATATTCCAAACTGGGGCCGTTCGACAGTAGTCGGTCACGCTGGTAAATTGGTATATGGAGAACTTGCAGGTCGCAAGGTCTTGGCTCTTCAAGGTCGTTTCCATTTCTACGAAGGAAATCCTCTGGAAGTCGTGACTTTCCCAGTACGTGTGATGAAAGTTCTCGGATGCGAAGGTGTCATTGTAACCAATGCTGCAGGAGGTATTGGTTATGGTCCTGGTACTTTGATGGCTATCTCAGACCATATCAACTTTACGGGTCAAAATCCGTTGATGGGTGAAAACTTGGATGATTTCGGTCCTCGTTTCCCTGATATGTCTAAAGCTTACACACCTGAATACCGTACTGTAGCTCATCAAGTAGCTAAAAAACTTGGTATCAAGCTTGATGAAGGTGTCTATATCGGTGTAACTGGTCCAACTTATGAAACACCAGCAGAGATTCGTGCCTATAAGACCCTTGGAGCAGATGCAGTTGGTATGTCTACTGTTCCTGAAGTTATCGTGGCAGCCCACTCTGGCTTGAAAGTTCTAGGAATTTCATGTATTACTAACTTTGCGGCTGGTTTCCAAGAAGAACTCAACCACGAAGAAGTTGTGGAAGTGACTGAACGTGTCAAGGGTGATTTCAAAGGTTTGCTGAAAGCTATTCTTGCTGAATTGTAAGATGATGAAAGCACGACTCCAAAGACTGCCCTACGAATGGCGTTTGCTTTTTGCAACTCTTGCTTTGGGAGTAGGTACGGGTCTAGTCGGAATTGCCTGTCATTATCTGCTAGAAGGCGTGCAAATGTTGGCTTTTGGCCAAGAGAGATCTGATCTGCTCCAGCAATTTCAAGAAGCTGGAGGACTTCGTAGATTTCTTGTCTTATGTGTGACAGGGACTTTGGCAGCTGGTTTTTGGTATATTCTACAAGAGCGTTATAAAATTCTCTCTATTCGCAGGCAAATCGACCTGGTTGGAGATAGAGATCCAGCGCCCCTAGCCCACCTCCTTCATGCAACTATGCAGGTTGCGATTGTTGGAGCTGGCGCTTCGGTCGGAAAAGAAGGAGCCCCACGTGAGGTTGGGGCTCTTCTAGCTGGTCGTTTGGGGAAAGTCTTGTCCTTGACGATCAAAGAGCGAAGAGTTTTGATTGCTTGTGGAGCTGGAGCAGGTTTGGCTGCGGTTTATCAGGTTCCCTTTGCAAGTAGCTTGTTTGTCTTTGAGACATTAGGGTTGGCCTATCACTGGAAAAATATCTTACTGGTCTTGTCTAGTTCTTATTTGGCGACTTGGATTGCCCAACCAATCGTTGGACATGGTGCTATATATCATATGTCGCCAGTTCATTGGTCAGCCAGTAGTTTTATCCAGGCTGTCATAGTGGCTCTATTGCTTACTCCTTTGGCACTGGCCTTTCGTTTTCTAGCCAATCGGGCTAATCGCAAACGGCGGAAGGATTGGACCATTCTTTTGGCTCTGCCTTTAGCATTTGTGGTGTTCGCTGGCATTGTGATCTTTTACCCGATTTTTATGGGAAATGGACAGGTTCTAGCCCAAACCCTCTTATCAGGCCAGCCACTTTCTAGTCTAGCCTTGACCTTGGCCGTAAAAGGGTTCCTAACCTATCTCCTCTTACGAAATGGGGCTTACGGAGGGACCTTGACACCGTCATTTGCCTTGGGGATTGGATCTGGCTACTTAGCGAGTTTGCTTTTGACAGTCGTTGGCATTCACCTAGATCCTGCTCTAGGAATGTTGCTTGGAGCGACCGTCTTTTTAGGGACGACCTTACAAGCTCCCTTGACTGCCATTGCCCTAAGTCTTGGTTTTACAGGACAGAGCTGGGCTTTGATTCTACCACTAGCACTAGCTGCTAGTATGTCTTATGTGATTCAAAATAGATGGGAGAATAAACGATGAGAGTGCATTTTGTCTTGCACGAAACTTTTGAAGTACCGGGTGCTTATCTAAAGTGGGCGCAGGAGCGTGGTCATCAGGTGACGATGTCCAAGGTCTACGAGCGAGAAGCTCTACTTGAGACAGTGGATGAGATCGATTTTTTGATTGTCATGGGAGGACCACAATCACCAGATGAGGATCGCGCAACCTTCCCTTACTATGATCCGCAAGCTGAGATTAAACTTATTCAAAAAGCAATGAAGGCGGATTGCTACATTGTTGGTGTCTGTCTGGGTGCGCAGCTCCTGTCTGTTGCTTATGGCGCGGAGTATGAACACAGTCCAGAGCGGGAAATTGGAGTGTATCCTGTGGATTTAACGCCTGAAGGATTGGCGGATCCGCATGTCAGCTTGTTTGGCGCCAGCTTTGATTCTGGTCACTGGCATGGTGATATGCCGGGATTGACGGATGATGCCGTTGTCCTTGCGACCAGTCGAGGTTGTCCACGTCAGATTGTCCGTTTTTCTCCCAAGCACTATGCCTTCCAAGCCCACTTGGAATTCGATCCAGAAGCAGTCGATCTCTTGATTGCGGCTGATGGAGCAGCTGCTTTGGAAGAGCAAAGTAAACAATTGCCATTTGTCGAAAAACCTGAAGCTATTCGTGCTTACGATTATCAAGAAATGAATGCAAAATTGTACGCATTTTTGGATTCATTAACAAACTAAATAAAAAAGAAAGGCAGAGCGTGTGTTTTTATTTGAACACGAGCGGAAAACTTTTCATAACAACAATAAAAGAAAGGATGGGTAAACCGTATTTGCTGAACTGAATACGGGCGGAGAACTATGTAAAAAAGATAAACTGTCTAGCATCTGCGATGCGTCGTCAGTTTCCTATTTTTACTTTGTTCTCTGTCGCCCTTTATATCTTAACTATGTCTATCCATATTGCTGCTAAGCAAGGTGAAATTGCTGATAAAATTCTTCTTCCTGGGGATCCTCTTCGTGCGAAATTTATTGCTGAGAATTTCCTTGAAGACGCTGTATGTTTTAACGAAGTGCGTAACATGTTTGGTTACACTGGGACTTACAAGGGTCACCATGTATCTGTCATGGGAACTGGTATGGGAATGCCATCAATTTCTATCTATGCGCGTGAGTTGATTGTGGACTACGGAGTGAAAAAATTGATCCGTGTCGGAACTGCTGGTTCCTTAAACGAGGATGTCCATGTCCGTGAATTGGTCTTGGCGCAAGCTGCTGCGACTAACTCAAACATCATCCGTAATGACTGGCCACAGTACGATTTCCCACAAATCGCTAGCTTTGATTTGCTGGATAAGGCCTATCATATCGCCAAAGAACTTGGTATGACCACCCACGTTGGGAACGTTTTGTCATCAGATGTCTTTTACTCAAACTACTTTGAAAAGAACATCGAGCTTGGTAAATGGGGAGTCAAGGCTGTGGAAATGGAAGCAGCAGCTCTTTACTATCTTGCTGCCCAACACCACGTTGATGCACTTGCTATCATGACCATTTCTGATAGCTTGGTCAATCCAGATGAAGACACCACTGCAGAAGAACGCCAAAACACCTTCACCGATATGATGAAGGTTGGATTGGAAACCTTGATTGCAGACTAAATATTGTATTAATTTGAGATAAGGATTTTTCTAAGTTTGATTCAAATGCTTTAATCTCAAATACATAAGTAATGATAAAGGAAGAGTTGAAAATCAGATTGCCTGGAGCGATTGGTTTTCAACTTTTTTAGAATGTAAAATACAAGGAGAATAGGATGGATAAAATAGAACAATTACAAGACTTGATTGATAAAAGCCACAGAATAGTCTTTTTCGGAGGAGCAGGAGTGTCAACCGAGTCTAATATCCCAGATTTTCGTAGTTCGGATGGTGTTTATAGTCATCAGTTAGGCCGTCATTTTACGGCAGAGCAACTCGTTTCTCGGACCATGTTTGAGCGCTATCCAGAAGATTTTTTTGACTTTTATAAGAAATACCTGATTTATCCAGAAGCAAAGCCTAATGCTGCTCACACTTATCTGGCTGCTTTGGAAAAGACAGGTAAGCTAAAGGCTGTTGTGACACAAAATATCGATAGTCTTCATGAAATGGCTGGCTCCCAAAAGGTCTTTAAATTGCATGGGAGTGCGGACCGCAATTACTGCCTAGGTTGTCATCGTTTCTATGACTTAACTGCCTTTCTAGCCCTCGAGGGACCTGTTCCTCACTGCTTAGACTGTGGCAAGGTGGTCAAGCCTGACGTGACCTTATATGAAGAATCGCTTGACATGGATGTCTTTAGCCAGGCTGCACAAGCTATTCGGCAGGCAGACTTGCTGATTATCGGTGGGACTTCTTTGGTTGTTTATCCTGCAGCTAGCCTAGTAAACTATTTTTCTGGGACAAATCTGGTCGTTATCAATAAAACCAGTATTCCACAAGACAGTCAAGCTACATTGGTCATTGAAGGCAAGATTGGGGAAGTCTTTTCGAAATTGAGACAATAAAGAATTTTAAAAGGAAGATAGTAACAAAACCTTGTTACTTGAAAGAGGAAGATATCTCAGTTTTTGATTACTATCTCACTCTTTGAGATTTGTTAAAAACTAGCTGAGAAAATCAAAATACCTTCACCGATATAATGAAGGTTGGTTTGGAAGCCTTAATTGCAGAGTAAATTGTAAAAGAAAATCCTGATTTCAAGTGGAATCAGGATTTTTTCATAGATGCGATTTTTTCTGGGTCTGGTGTAACGCGGAGGGTCTTTTGTCCTGTGTAGGTTACAAAGCCAGGTTTTCCACCAGTTGGTTTGTTGAGTTTTTTCACTTCAATCATATCCACCTGCACGAGATTTGACAAACGCCCTTTGGAGAAGTAGGCAGCTAGTTCGGCCGCATCTGTCTTGACTTCATCAGAAGGATTAAGATTTCCTGAGATGACGACATGGCTTCCAGGGATGTCCTTGGCATGGAACCAAAGTTCCTCCTTGCGGGCCATTTTAAAGGTCAATTCCTCATTTTGCAGGTTGTTTCGTCCGACATAGATGATGGTCTTGCCATCGCTCGCCAGATACTGTTCTGGTTTTTTGCGTTTCTGAATTTTCTCGCGTTGGCGTCTTCTAATAAAGCCTGTTTGGATCAATTCTTCACGGATTTCAGCGATTTCCTCCAGCCCAGCTTGGTTGAGAACAGTCTCAACACTTTCCAGATAGAGAATGGTTGCCTTGGTTTCTTCAATCAACTCAGTCAGGTATTTGACAGCTTCTTTGAGTTTCTGGTAGCGTTTAAAGTAGCGTTGGGCATTCTGACTAGGAGTTAGTGCCTTATCAAGAGCAATGGTGATAGGTTGGTTGGTGTAGTAGTTGTCCAAGGTAACCTGATCTTGGTCATTCGGAACTTGGTGGAGGAAGGTTGTCAACAATTCTCCTTTTTGGCGAAATTCTTCAGCATTGTCTGTCGCTAGTAACTCTTTTTCTTGTTTTTTAAGCTTATGTCGATTTTTCTGAAGTTCATTTTCAACACGACGAATGAGCTCACTGGCTTGCTGTTTGACACGGTCCCGTTCAGCCTTGTCCTTATAGTAGGTGTCCAGCAAGTCAGAAAGGCTGGCAAAAGGCTCTCCCACCTGATTTACAAAAGGAACTGGGCTGAAGGAAGTCTCTGTTAAGCATGGATTGGTTTCTTGCCCGAAGAAGTTTCGGAAAGTAGACAGTTTATCACTGACAAGAATGTTTTCCAATTCATTTGCCGTATCACGTCCTAGACCATGAAAGAGACTTTGAAGATTTTTTGCTGTTAGTTCCTGTGTTTGTAGGATTTCAAAGAGTTTTTCATCCTTGACAGTAAATGGATTGAGAGACTCGGTACTCGGCGGAGCGATATAGGTAGATCCTGGAAGTAAGGTGCGGTAGCTATTTTGTGAAAAGCCGACGTGTTTGATGACTTCGAGGATTTTATGGCTACTTTTATCTACGAGGAGAATATTACTGTGTTTGCCCATGATTTCGATAATCAAGGTAGCCTGAATATGGTCTCCAATCTCGTTTTTATTGGAAACGGTAATTTCCACGATACGGTCGTTTTCCACTTGCTCAATCGACTCAATCAGGGCGCCTTGTAAATACTTTCTCAAAACCATGATAAAAGTCGAAGGTTGGGCTGGATTTTCAAAAGTTGTTTGGGTCAGCTGGATGCGACCAAAAACGGGATGAGCAGAGAGGAGCAGGCGATGGCTTTGGCGATTGCTGCGGATTTGCAAGACCAACTCTTGTTCAAAAGGTTGATTGATTTTCTGAATGCGACCATTGACCAACTCGCTTCGCAATTCCTCAACCATGTGGTGTAAAAAAAATCCGTCAAATGACATCGTTCTCTCCTTGTGATTGTATTCCATAGTATTATATCAAAAAGGTAGAATAAAATCATGGAAATGTGGTATAATAAAGCCAAGTAAAGAGAATCGAGAAGTACATGTATATTGAAATGGTAGATGAAACTGGTCAAGTTTCACAAGAAATCTTGCAACAAACCCAAGAAATTTTGGAATTTGCAGCCCAAAAAATAGGAAAAGAAGACAAGGAGATGGCAGTTACTTTTGTGACCAACGAGCGTAGCCACGAACTCAATCTAGAGTACCGTGATACGGATCGTCCGACAGATGTCATTAGCCTTGAGTATAAACCAGAGTTGGACATCTCCTTTGACGAAGAGGATTTGCTTGAAAATCCTGAATTGGCAGAGATGATGTCTGAGTTTGATGCCTATATTGGGGAACTGTTCATCTCTATCGATAAAGCGCATGAGCAGGCTGAGGAATACGGTCACAGCTTTGAGCGTGAAATGGGCTTCTTGGCAGTACACGGCTTTTTACACATTAACGGCTACGATCACTACACTCCGGAAGAAGAAGCGGAGATGTTCGGTTTACAAGAAGAAATTTTGACAGCCTATGGACTCACAAGACAATAAACGAAAATGGAAAAATCGTGACCTGGTATCCAGTTTAGAATTTGCTCTTACAGGAATTCTGACTGCTTTCAAGGAAGAACGCAATATGCGAAAACATGCAGTGACGGCTCTAGTAGTCATCTTTGCAGGTTTTGTTTTTCAGGTGTCACGAATCGAATGGCTCTTTCTCCTAATGAGCATTTTCTTAGTAGTAGCATTTGAGATTATTAACTCTGCTATTGAAAATGTAGTGGATTTAGCCAGTCACTATCACTTTTCTATGTTGGCAAAGAAAGCCAAGGACATGGCAGCAGGAGCTGTGCTAGTGGTCTCTCTTTTTGCTGCAATGACAGGTGCACTTATCTTTATCCCACGCATTTGGGATATACTATTTTAAACTATAAGAGGAAATTATGACATTTAAATCAGGCTTTGTAGCTATTTTGGGACGTCCCAATGTTGGGAAGTCAACCTTTTTAAATCACGTCATGGGGCAAAAGATTGCCATTATGAGTGACAAAGCGCAAACAACGCGCAATAAAATCATGGGGATTTACACCACGGATAAGGAGCAAATCGTCTTTATCGATACACCGGGGATTCACAAGCCCAAAACAGCTCTTGGAGATTTCATGGTGGAATCAGCCTATAGTACTTTGCGTGAAGTGGATACTGTTCTATTCATGGTGCCAGCTGATGAGCCACGTGGTAAGGGCGACGATATGATTATCGAGCGTCTGAAAGCTGCCAAGGTTCCTGTGATTCTGGTGGTGAATAAGATTGACAAGGTCCATCCAGACCAACTTTTGGCTCAGATTGATGACTTCCGTAACCAGATGGACTTTAAGGAAATTGTTCCTATCTCAGCCCTTCAGGGAAATAACGTTTCTCGACTAATCGATATTTTGAGTGAAAATCTAGAGGAAGGTTTCCAGTATTTCCCATCTGATCAAATCACAGACCACCCTGAGCGTTTCTTGGTTTCAGAAATGATTCGTGAGAAGGTTCTTCATTTGACTCGCGAAGAGATTCCTCATTCTGTCGCAGTAGTGGTCGACTCTATGAAGCGTGATGAAGAGACAGACAAGGTTCACATCCGAGCAACCATCATGGTGGAGCGCGATAGCCAAAAAGGAATTATCATCGGAAAAGGTGGCGCTATGCTCAAGAAAATAGGGACCATGGCCCGTCGTGATATCGAACTCATGCTAGGGGACAAGGTTTTCCTAGAAACTTGGGTCAAGGTCAAGAAAAACTGGCGTGATAAAAAGCTAGATTTGGCTGACTTTGGCTATAATGAAAAAGAATACTAAGTAGAGGTGGGCTCATGCCTGCTTCTTGTTTTTACAGAAGGAGGATTTATGCCTGAATTACCTGAGGTTGAAACGGTTCGTCGTGGCTTAGAAAAATTGATCTTGGGAAAGAAGATTTCTAATATAGAGATTGCTTATCCCAAGATGATTAAGACGGATTTGGAAGAGTTTCAAAAGGAATTGCCTGGTCAGATTATCGAGTCAATGGGACGTCGTGGAAAATATCTGCTTTTTTTCCTAACAGACAAGGTCTTGATTTCCCATCTGCGGATGGAGGGCAAGTATTTCTACTATCCGGACCAGGTTCCTGAACGCAAGCATGCCCATGTTTTCATCCAGTTTGAGGATGGTGGTACGCTTGTTTACGAGGATGTACGCAAGTTTGGTACGATGGAACTCTTGGCGCCTGACCTTTTGGATGCCTACTTTATTTCTAAGAAACTAGGACCTGAGCCAAGAGAGCAGGACTTTGATTTGCAGGTCTTTCAAGCTGCCCTAGCCAAGTCTAAAAAGCCTATCAAATCTCACCTTTTAGACCAAACCTTGGTAGCTGGCCTTGGTAATATCTATGTGGATGAGGTTCTTTGGCGAGCTCAGATTCATCCAGCTAGACTTTCCCAGACTTTGACGGCAGAAGAAGCGTCAGCTATTCATGACCAGACCATTGCTGTTTTGGGACAGGCAGTCGAAAAGGGCGGTTCCACCATTCGGACCTATACCAATGCCTTTGGGGAAGACGGAACCATGCAGGACTTCCATCAGGTCTATGATAAGACTGGACAAGCATGTTCGCGCTGTGGGACAGTGATTGAGAAATTCCAGCTCGGTGGACGGGGAACTCATTTTTGTCCTCAGTGTCAAAGGAGGGGCTGATGGGAAAAATCATCGGAATCACAGGAGGAATTGCCTCTGGTAAGTCAACTGTGACAAATTTCCTAAGAGAGAAAGGTTTTCAAGTGGTGGATGCTGACACAGTCGTCCACCAACTACAGAAACCTGGTGGTCGTCTTTATCAGCTCTTAGTTCAGCACTTTGGACAAAAAATAATCCTTGAAAATGAAGAACTCAATCGCCCTCTCCTAGCTAGTCTCATCTTCTCAAATCCTGAGGAGCGGGAATGGTCTAAACAAACCCAAGGAGAGATTATTCGTGAGGAATTGGCTGCACTGAGAGACCAGTTAGCTCAGACAGAAACGGTTTTTTTCATGGATATTCCCCTGCTTTTTGAACAGGACTACAGTGCTTGGTTTGATGAAACGTGGCTGGTCTATGTGGACCGTGATGTTCAGGTGGAACGTTTCATGAAACGGGATCATCTTTCTAAGGAAGTAGCAGAGTCCCGTTTGGCCGCCCAATGGTCTTTAGAAGAAAAGAAAAAATTGGCGAGCCATATATTAGACAATAATGGCAGTCGTGATCAGCTTGTGGCTCAAGTAGTGAAGTTACTTGAAGGAGGCGATAGCTGTGCAAGATATTAGTTGGAAAGAGAATCTTCGTGTCGCCTGGTTCGGTAGTTTTCTAACGGGCGCCAGCATTTCCTTGGTCGTTCCTTTCATGCCTATCTTTGTGGAGCAGTTGGGAATTGAAGGAGACCAAGTTGCTTTCTATGCTGGATTAGCCATCTCAGTTTCGGCTGTTTCAGCAGCTCTAGTTTCTCCCATCTGGGGTATTCTTGCTGACAAGTACGGTCGAAAACCCATGATGATTCGAGCAGGTCTTGCCATGACCATTACGATGGGAGGTTTGGCCTTTGTTCCGAATATCTATTGGCTACTCTTTTTGCGCTTGCTCAATGGTGTATTTACTGGATTTGTCCCCAATGCAACAGCCTTAATCGCTAGTCAGGTACCCAAAGATAAGTCGGGAGCGGCTCTGGGAACTCTATCTACAGGAGTTGTTGCAGGAACACTGACGGGTCCCTTTGTTGGAGGCTTTATTGCTGAAATTTTTGGCATTCGTAATGTCTTTTTATTGGTAGGTGCTTTCTTATTTTTAGCTGCAATCCTAACCATTTTCTTTATCAAGGAAGATTTTCAGCCAGTGGCTAAGGAGAAGGCTATCCCAACGAAAGAAGTATTTTCTTCTTTCAAGTATCCTAGGCTTTTAGTGAATCTATTTTTGACTAGCTTCGTCATTCAATTTTCAGCTCAATCAATTGGCCCCATTCTAGCTCTCTATGTGCGGGACTTAGGGCAGACTGAGAATCTCCTCTTCGTATCAGGATTGATCGTATCCAGCATGGGATTTTCTAGTATGATGAGTGCTGGAATTCTAGGAAAACTTGGCGATAAGGTAGGGAATCATAGATTGTTGGTCGCGGCGCAGATTTATTCCGTCATCATTTACCTACTTTGTGCCCATGCAACCAGCCCCCTTCAACTTGGCTTGTATCGTTTTCTCTTTGGTTTGGGAACAGGTGCTCTCATACCAGGAGTCAATGCCCTTCTCAGCAAAATGACTCCAAAATCAGGTATTTCAAGGATTTTCGCCTTCAACCAAGTCTTTTTTTATCTCGGTGGAGTGATTGGACCTATGGCGGGATCCGCAGTTGCAGGATATTTGGGCTACCATGCTGTCTTTTATGCGACAGCAGCCTGTGTGGCTTTCAGTTGTTTATGTAACTTAGTGCAATTTAGATCGTTATTAAAAGTAAAGGAAATCTAGTGCGAGTAAAAATCAATCTCAAGTGCTCTTCTTGTGGAAGCATGAATTATCTAACCAGTAAGAACTCCAAAACCCATCCAGACAAGATTGAGGTTTTAAAATATTGTCCAAAGGAAAGAAAAGTAACTTTACATCTTGAATCTAAGTAGAATTTATGGTAAAATAATAGGGATTTTAAGGAGTTTGATATGTATAACCTATTATTAACCATTTTATTAGTATTATCTGTTGTGATTGTGATTGCGATTTTCATGCAACCAACTAAGAACCAATCCAGCAATGTATTTGATGCCAGCTCAGGTGATTTGTTTGAACGTAGTAAAGCGCGTGGTTTTGAAGCTGTGATGCAACGTTTGACAGGTATTTTAGTCTTTTTCTGGCTAGCCATTGCCTTAGCATTGACAGTATTATCAAGTAGATAAGAAATGGGCGAGACTAGGTCTTAGCCTATTTTATTTTTAATGAAACTTAGAAAGTTATCAGTCAAAAAAATTATAAAAATCTAGAAAGTAAACATGAAAGATAAAATTAAAGAATATTTGCAGGAGAAGGGGCGAGTGACGGTCAATGACCTAGCTCAGGCTCTCGGAAAGGATGGATCCAAGGATTTCCGTGAGTTGATTAAAACTCTGTCTCTGATGGAAAGAAAGCACCAGATTCGTTTTGAAGATGATGGTAGTTTATGTCTGGACCAAAAGAAGAAACATGAAATTACCCTCAAAGGGATTTTTCATGCCCATAAAAACGGCTTTGGCTTTGTCAGTCTAGAAGGCGAAGAGGACGATCTTTTTGTAGGAAAAAACGATGTCAACTATGCCATTGATGGTGATACCGTTGAGGTCGTGATTAAGAAAGTCGCTGATCGCAACAAGGGAACTGCTGCAGAAGCAAAAATTATCGATATCTTAGAGCATAGCCTGACGACAGTTGTCGGGCAAATCGTTTTGGATCAGGAAAAGCCCAAGTATGCGGGCTACATCCGTTCAAAAAATCAGAAAATCAGCCAACCGATTTATGTGAAGAAACCGGCTATCAAGTTGGAAGGGACAGAGGTTCTCAAGGTCTTTATCGACAAATACCCAAGTAAGAAACATGATTTCTTTGTCGCTAGTGTGCTAGACGTGGTGGGGCACTCGACTGATGCTGGGATTGACGTTCTTGAAGTCTTGGAATCCATGGATATTGTTTCAGAATTTCCAGAAGCTGTTCTCAAGGAAGCAGAAAGTGTTCCAGAAGCTCCGTCTCAAAAGGATATGGAAGGTCGTCTGGACCTGAGAGATGAAATCACCTTTACCATTGACGGTGCGGATGCCAAGGACTTGGACGACGCAGTACACATCAAGCCTTTAAAGAATGGCAATATCGAACTCGGAGTTCACATCGCAGATGTTTCCTACTATGTGACCGAGGGTTCTGCCCTTGACAAGGAAGCCCTTAACCGCGCGACTTCTGTCTATGTGACAGACCGAGTGGTTCCAATGCTTCCAGAGCGTTTGTCAAATGGCATCTGCTCTCTCAATCCTCAAGTAGATCGCTTGACCCAGTCTGCTATTATGGAAATTGATAAACATGGTCGTGTGGTTAATTACACCATTACCCAAACAGTTATCAAGACGAGCTTCCGTATGACCTATAGCGCTGTTAATGATATCCTAGCTGGCGATGAGGAAAAGAGACGAGAGTTTAAGAAAATTGTTCCAAGTATCGAGCTCATGGCCAAGCTTCATGAAAGGCTAGAAAGCATGCGTGAGAAGCGTGGTGCCCTTAACTTTGATACCAGCGAAGCTAAGATCTTGGTGGATAAAAAAGGTAAGCCTGTGGATATTGTCCTTCGTCAACGTGGCGTTGCTGAGCGGATGATTGAGTCCTTCATGTTGATAGCCAACGAAACAGTTGCCGAACACTTCAGCAAGCTGGACCTACCTTTTATCTATCGGATTCACGAGGAGCCCAAGGCTGAAAAAGTTCAGAAGTTTATTGATTACGCTTCGAGCTTTGGCTTGCGAATTTATGGGACTGCTAGTGAGATTAGCCAGGAGGCCCTTCAAGACATCATGCGTGCTGTTGAGGGAGAACCTTATGCGGATGTATTATCCATGATGCTTCTCCGTTCTATGCAACAGGCTCGCTATTCAGAGCACAATCATGGTCATTATGGTCTTGCTGCAGACTATTACACTCACTTCACCAGCCCCATTCGTCGTTATCCTGACCTTCTAGTCCATCGGATGATTCGCGACTATGGGCGTTCTAAGGAAATAGCAGAGCATTTTGAACAAGTGATTCCAGAGATTGCAACCCAGTCTTCCAACCGTGAGCGTCGTGCCATCGAGGCGGAGCGTGAAGTCGAAGCCATGAAAAAGGCTGAGTACATGGAAAAATACGTGGGTGAAGAGTACGATGCAGTTGTATCCAGCATGGTCAAATTTGGTCTCTTTGTCGAATTGCCAAATACAGTCGAAGGCTTGATTCACATCACCAATTTACCTGAATTTTATCATTTCAACGAGCGTGATTTGACTCTCCGTGGGGAGAAATCAGGAACAACCTTCCGTGTTGGACAGCAGATTCGCATTCGGGTTGAAAGAGCGGATAAGATGACAGGTGAGATTGATTTCTCCTATATCCCAAGTGAGTTTGATGTCATCGAAAAAGGTTTGAAACAAGCTGGGCGCAAAGACAGAGGTCGTGGTTCAAGTCGTCGTTCAGACAAGAAGGAAGACAAGAGAAAATCAGGGTGTTCAAGTGATAAGCACAAGCATTCACAAAAAGATAAAAAGAAAAAAGGCAAGAAACCTTTTTACAAAGAAGTAGCTAAGAAAGGAGCCAAGCATGGCAAAGGGCGAGGGAAAGGTCGTCGCACAAAATAAAAAGGCGCACCACGACTATACAATCGTAGATACGCTAGAGGCAGGAATGGTCCTGACCGGAACTGAAATCAAGAGCGTTCGAGCTGCTCGAATCAATCTCAAGGACGGCTTTGCCCAAGTAAAAAATGGGGAAGTCTGGCTGAGCAATGTTCATATCGCCCCTTACGAAGAGGGGAATATCTGGAACCAGGAACCTGAACGCCGTCGCAAACTCCTGCTCCATAAGAAGCAAATTCAAAAACTGGAACAGGAAACCAAAGGAACAGGAATGACCCTAGTTCCCCTCAAAGTCTATATCAAAGATGGCTACGCTAAACTCCTTTTAGGACTTGCTAAAGGGAAACATGACTATGACAAACGGGAGTCGATCAAGCGACGTGAACAAAACCGCGACATCGCGCGTGTGATGAAAGCTGTCAACCAGCGTTAAGAAGAGGAAGTAAAATGGAAAAACTAATTGCCTATAAACGGATGCCCTTGTGGAATAAACAGACCATGCCTGAAGCAGTTCAGCAAAAGCACAATACCAAGGTCGGCACTTGGGGAAAAATTACTGTCTTGAAAGGGGTACTCAAGTTTATTGAATTAACCGAAGATGGTGAGGTTCTAGCTGAGCACCTCTTTGAGGCAGGAGCAGACAACCCTATGGCACAACCGCAAGCCTGGCACCGAGTAGAGGCTGCAACAGACGATGTAGAGTGGTATTTGGAATTTTATTGTAAACCTGAGGATTATTTCCCTAAGAAATACAATACCAATCCAGTCCATTCAGAGGTCCTAGAGGCTATGCAGACAGTGAAACCAGGAAGAGCCTTGGATTTGGGTTGTGGTCAGGGGCGTAACTCTCTCTTTCTCGCACAGAATGGTTTTGATGTGACAGCTGTGGATCAGAATGAATTGTCCCTTGAAATCTTGCAAAGCATTGTGGAACAAGAGGATCTAGACATGCCTGTAGGACTATACGATATCAATTCGGCCAGCATTAGCCAAGACTATGATTTCATCGTATCGACAGTTGTTCTGATGTTCCTACAAGCGGACCGCATTCCAGCTATTATCCAAAATATGCAGGAGCACACCACGGTCGGTGGCTATAACCTTATCGTCTGTGCTATGGATACAGAGGATTATCCTTGCTCAGTCAATTTCCCATTCACCTTTAAAGAAGGGGAGTTGGCGGACTACTACAAGGATTGGGAATTAATTAAGTACAATGAAAATCCAGGACATTTGCACCGTCGTGATGAAAATGGCAATCGTATTCAACTACGCTTTGCGACTATGTTAGCTAAAAAAATCAAGTAAATCAAACATATACAAGCGAATAGTAACCGATTTGCAAGGTTTCTATTCGTTTTTGTTTGCGTTGGTTGATTGGGGCGAGCAGGATTTTATGCTATACTAGAAGTAGGAAATCTGAGTAGTAGAACTGTATTGCTGATACTCTCAGCGCAAGAAAGTCTTTATGATGGAGGTGGTCGAATGACGAGTCTTTTGGTGGAATTGTATGATCGGCATGTATTGGAAAAGAATGTCTACCAAGCCTTTATCAGTGATTGTGACGAGATTCTCTTTCTTTCTTTGACAAAAATAAGCAATGAAGAGAAAGTCTCCCTCCGTCAGTTTATTCTTGATGAGGTGCACCATATCCAACGAGTGACCTTTCGTCAGCTAACTTTAGAACAATTAACAGATCAGTTAGATTATTGCCTAGCAGGCTATGACCAGGTTCTTCTTGATGTTTTTGGTGGGGATTCGCTACTAGCCTTATCCCTCTATCAATACGGCTTGGATCGTCACCTCCCCATCGTTGCCATGGATGTCGAGCGGGGAAAACAATACAAGTGGGTAGCTGGCCAGCTGGAAAAAGAAGACTTGGACATTCCAACCCTAAGCATCCAACAGCTGATAGCCTTGCGTGGTGGAAAAATGCTCAAATCAAAACGCCCTATCCACTCAGCTCAGCAAATTGCAGCCATCAAAAAGCTAGCTATCTCTGCCATTGCCAATCCTGCCCACTGGTATCAAGTGACCCAATTTTTCTCTCTAGCTAAGACCAATGACCTGCATGCTGAGACAGAAAAGATACTGGAAAACAATGGCAGGTATTATCACTATCCAAAATCCCTTATTCCTTTACTTGTGGAAGCAGGGATGCTTTGTATTGAAAGCGAGGACAAGAAACGAGTAGCATACAGCTTTCCAAGTCAAGAAGCTCAAGTCTTTTGCCGCAATAAGGGACATATTTTAGAGGTATATCTCTATCTCTTGGCGCTTGAATCTCAGCTGTTTGATGAGTGCATGATAGGAGGTGAGATTGATTGGAATGGCATCTTTCCAGAGGCGGATAATGTCCAAAATGAGATTGATGTCATTCTGAGAAAGGGACGCTCGATTACCTTTATCTCCTGCAAGATGACGGATTTATCAGTTGAAGCCATCAATGAACTAGAAGTCTATGCCAATCATTTTGCTGGGGAGAGTTGCCTCAAGTTAATTGTTTGTACGGGAAAAATCAATCCCGTTTATGCCAATCGTTGCCAGGAATATGGTGTGCTGGTCATTAGGAGTGAGCAGATCCCCAATCTCATTCCCACGTTGAAAAAATACTCTAAGAGGTTTAAAAGGTAGAAAAGTAATATGAAAGGCTGGAATTCCAGTCTTTTTTAGTTCTTTTTCGAATAAATGAGAAAAGGAGGTAGACCATGTTTGTAGCCAGAGATGCCAAGGGAAAATTGGTAAATGCACTCGAAAAAGACGTTACCAAGCAAGCTTATACCTGCCCCGCCTGTGGTGGTGGACTACGATTACGCCAAGGACAGAGCATTCGAACACACTTTGCCCATGAAAGGTTAAGAGATTGTATCACTATTTTTGAGAATGAAAGTCCAGAACACTTAGGCAACAAAGAGGCCTTTTATCATTGGGTCAAGAAGGACAATCAAGTCGCCTTAGAATATAGTCTGCCCGAGATTCAGCAGATAGCAGATGTTCTCGTCAATGAGAAACTAGCTCTGGAGGTTCAGTGTAGCCCCTTGTCTCAAAAGCTTTTAGGCGATAGAAGCCAAGGATACCGTAGCCAGGGCTATCAGGTTATCTGGCTACTGGGAGAAAAACTCTGGTTAAAAGAGCGATTAACACAACTGCAAAGGGGATTACTCTATTTTAGTCAAAATATGGGTTTCTATGCCTGGGAACTAGATTTTAAAAAGCAAGTTTTGAGACTCAAATATCTTTTACATCAGGACCTACGTGGCAAGCTTCATTTTCAGGTTAAGGAATTTCCCTATGGTCAAGGAAATCTCTTGGAAATTTTACGATTTCCTTATCAGAAACAAAAACTGTCTTGTTTTGCAGTTGTGCAAGATACCACTATCTGTCACTACATTCGCCAACAGTTGTACTACCAAACCCCTTACTGGATGAAAAAACAGGAGGAGGCTTATCAACAAGGAGACAATTTATTAAACCGTCAACTGGACGACTGGTATCCCCAAATCAAGCCGATAGAATCAGGTGATTTTTTGCAGATTAAAACGGATTTGACTAGCTATTATAGAAATTTTCAGGCTTACTATCAAAAAAATCCGAAAAATAATCGCCAAAAGCTTTATCCACCAGCCTTTTATCACTTATATTTCTCGAAAAATGTGGTAAAATAGAAAGGATGGAGGAATCTTATGGTATTACAACGACATGAAATAAATGAAAAAGATACATGGGATCTTTCAACAATCTACCCAACAGACCAAGCTTGGGAAGAAGCCTTGAAAGATTTAACTGAAAAAGTACAAACAGCATCTCAGTATGAGGGGCATCTCTTGGACAGTGCGGACAGTTTGCTTGAGATTACGGAATTCTCACTTGACTTGGAACGCCAAGTTGAAAAGCTTTATGTCTATGCACATATGAAAAATGACCAAGACACGCGTGAAGCCAAGTATCAGGAGTACTATGCCAAGGCAATGACTCTATACAGTCAATTAGAACAGGCCTTTTCATTCTACGAACCTGAGTTTATGGAGATAAGCCAGGAGCAGTATGCGGCCTTCCTAGAAGCTCAACCGAAACTCCAAGTTTACAAACACTTTTTTGATAAGCTCTTGCAGAAGAAAGACCATGTTCTTTCGCAACGTGAGGAAGAATTGCTTGCTGGAGCAGGAGAAATCTTTGGCTCAGCTAGTGAAACTTTCGCCATCTTGGACAATGCGGATATTAGCTTCCCATATGTGCTTGATGATGAAGGTAATGAAGTGCAGCTCTCACACGGTACTTACATTCGCTTGATGGAATCTAAAAACCGAGAAGTCCGCCGTGGTGCTTATGAAGCCCTATATGCGACTTACGAGCAATTCCAACATACTTACGCTAAGACTTTGCAGACAAATGTCAAGGTGCAAAACTACCGTGCCAAAGTCCGCAACTATAAGAGTGCTCGTCATGCAGCCCTTGCAGCCAACTTTGTTCCAGAGAGCGTCTATGACAATCTAGTAGCAGCAGTTCGCAAGCATCTGCCACTCTTGCATCGTTACCTTGAACTTCGTTCTAAAATCTTGGGGATTTCCGACCTCAAGATGTACGATGTCTATACACCGCTTTCATCTGTTGAATACAGCTTTACTTATGAGGAAGCCTTGAAAAAGGCAGAAGAAGCTTTGGCTGTCTTGGGTGACGACTACTTAAGCCGGGTTAAACGTGCCTTCAGCGAGCGTTGGATTGATGTCTATGAAAACCAAGGCAAGCGTTCTGGCGCCTATTCTGGTGGTTCTTATGATACAAATGCCTTCATGCTTCTTAACTGGCAGGACAATCTAGATAACCTCTTTACCCTTGTCCATGAGACAGGTCACAGTATGCACTCCAGCTATACTCGTGAAACTCAGCCATATGTTTATGGCGACTATTCAATTTTCTTGGCTGAGATTGCCTCAACAACCAACGAAAATATCTTGACGGAGAAATTACTGGAAGAAGTTGAAGACGATGCAACTCGCTTTGCTATCCTCAATAACTTCTTGGACGGTTTCCGTGGAACGGTCTTCCGTCAAACTCAATTCGCTGAGTTCGAACATGCCATCCACCAAGCAGACCAAAATGGAGAAGTCTTGACAAGTGATTTCCTTAATAAACTTTACGCTGACTTGAACCAAGAGTACTATGGACTCAGCAAGGAAGACAATCCACAAATCCAATACGAATGGGCACGCATTCCACACTTCTACTATAACTACTATGTATACCAGTATTCAACAGGTTTTGCGGCTGCTTCAGCCTTGGCTGAGAAGATTGTCCATGGTAGTCAGGAAGATCGTGACCGTTATATCGACTACCTCAAGGCTGGTAAGTCTGACTACCCGCTTAATGTCATGAGAAAAGCAGGAGTGGATATGGAGAAAGAAGACTACCTCAACGACGCCTTTGCAGTCTTTGAACGCCGTTTGAATGAGTTTGAAGCCCTTGTTGAAAAATTGGGACTGGCTTAAGATGGTAGAGTCTTATAGTAAAAATGCCAATCACAATATGCGTCGTCCCGTCGTCAAGGAAGAAATCGTAGAATTCATGCGCCAGCGTCAAAAGCAGGTGACAAGCTCCTTGAAAGAATTGGAGACCTTCGCTCGCAAGGAAAATATTCCCATTATTCCTCATGAAACAGTTGCTTATTTCCGTTTCCTCATGGAAAGTCTGCAACCTAAAAATATTTTAGAGATTGGAACGGCAATCGGTTTCTCAGCCCTCTTGATGGCAGAACATGCGCCAAATGCAAAGATTACAACCATTGACCGTAATCCTGAGATGATCGGCTTCGCCAAGGAAAATTTTGCTCAGTTTGACAAGCGCAAGCAAATCACCCTCATAGAGGGAGATGCAGTCGATGTTTTATCTAGTCTGACAGAAACATATGACTTTGTCTTTATGGATTCAGCCAAGTCCAAGTACATCGTCTTTCTACCTGAAATCCTCAAACGATTAGAAGTTGGTGGAGTAGTGGTCTTGGATGACATTTTCCAAGGAGGCGATGTTGCCAAGGATATCATGGAAGTCCGCCGTGGTCAAAGAACTATTTACCGTGGTTTGCAAAGACTTTTTGAAGCAACTTTGGACAATCCAGATTTAACGGCAACTCTAGTTCCGCTTGGGGATGGCATTCTCATGCTACGTAAGAATGTAGCAGATGTGCAACTTCCTGAGAGTGAATGATTTTCAGAAAAATTTAAGAAATTATAGTAAAATAGATAAGGTAACACTTACCGTAAAAGGAGTAAACATGAAGAAAAAACTAATGGCAGGAGCCATCACACTTTTATCAGTGGCAACACTTGCAGCTTGTTCAAACAGTTCTGAAGGAAAAGATTTGATCAGCATGAAAGGTGATGTGATTACAGAAAATCAATTCTTTGAAGAAGTAAAGAACAATCCAACTGCGCAACAAGTCTTGCTAAACATGACCATCCAAAAAGTCTTTGAAAAACAATATGGTTCTGAAGTGACTGAACAAGAAGTGGATGATGCTGTTGCGGAAGAACAAAAGAAATACGGTGATAGCTATAACAGCGTCCTTCAACGTGCAGGTATGACTCCTGAAGCTCGTAAAGCTCAAATCCGTACCAACAAATTGGTTGAATTGGCAGTTAAGAAAGCTGCCGAGAGTGAATTGACAGATGAGGCTTACCAAAAGGCTTTTGAGTCTTATACACCAGATGTGACAGCTCAAATCATCCGTATGGATAATGAAGACAAGGCAAAAGAAGTGCTTGAGAAAGCCAAAGCAGAAGGTGCAGATTTTGCTCAGTTGGCGAAAGACAACTCTAACGACGACAAAACAAAAGAAAATGGTGGAGAAATCACTTTTGACTCTGCTTCAACAGAACTTCCAGAACAAGTCAAAAAAGCAGCCTTTGCCTTGGATGTGAACGGTGTTTCTGATGTGATTACGGCTACTGGAACACAAGCCTACAGCAATCAATTCTACATCGTTAAAGTAACGAAGAAGACAGAAAAATCTTCTAACTTAGAGGATTACAAAGAAAAATTGAAGACCATCATTTTGACTCAAAAACAAAATGATTCTGCCTTTGTTCAAGGAGTAATTGGTAAAGAATTACAAGCTGCTAATATCAAAGTCAAAGATCAAGCCTTCCAAAACATCTTCACCCAATACATCGGTGGTGGTGACTCAAGCTCAAGTTCAAGCAGTAGCTCTTCATCTAACTAAGCAATGAAAATACAAATCTCATTTGAGGTTTGTATTTTTTATGCTTGAAGACAAAAAATAAGTAAAATTCGAAGGATTAAAGGATAATAGTTTTTTTCTTTCTGAAAAAGTGGTATAATAACAATCAAAACTAGAAAATAAAACGGAATTAGGGACAACCGCCTCTGTTCCTATTAGAGTGGTGAAATATGAAAATTAGTAAAAGGCACCTACTAAATTATTCCATTTTGATTCCTTACTTCCTTTTGTCAATTTTGGGGCTGATTGTGGTATATTCGACAACGAGTGCAACCCTGATTGAAGAAGGGAAAAGTGCATTTCAATTGGTACGTAACCAGGGGATCTTTTGGATAGCTAGTTTGATTCTGATTGCCTTAATCTACAAATTAAAATTAGGTTTCCTGAGAAATGGACGTCTGATCTTCATTGTTATGGGGGTTGAGATAGTTCTCTTAGCTCTGGCGCGTTTGATTGGTACCCCTGTCAATGGAGCTTACGGATGGATTTCTGTAGGACCCGTAACGATTCAGCCGGCTGAATACCTTAAGATTATCATCATCTGGTACTTGGCGCATCGTTTTTCAAAACAGCAAGATGAGATTGCGGTTTATGACTTCCAGGTTTTGACCCAAAACCAGTGGTTGCCTCGTGCTTTTAATGACTGGCGCTTTGTTCTGCTAGTTCTGATTGGTAGCTTGGGAATTTTCCCAGACTTGGGGAATGCAACCATCTTGGTTTTAGTGGCGCTTATCATGTATACGGTTAGTGGAATTGCTTATCGTTGGTTCTCGACTATACTGGCTCTCTTGGCAGGGAGTTCGATATTAGCCTTGTCTGTTATTCGTCTTGTTGGGGTTGAAAATTTTTCAAAAATTCCGCTATTTGGTTACGTTGCTAAACGTTTCAGTGCCTTCTTTAATCCCTTTAATGACTTGGCGGGTGCAGGACACCAGCTTGCAAACTCCTACTATGCCATGGTAAATGGAGGCTGGTTCGGACTGGGATTGGGAAATTCTATCGAGAAGCGTGGTTATCTGCCAGAAGCCCATACGGATTTCGTATTTTCGATTGTTATAGAGGAGTTTGGATTCGTGGGAGCGAGTATGATTTTGGCTTTACTCTTCTTCTTAATTTTGCGAATCATCTTGGTTGGTATTCGAGCTAAGGATCCCTTTAACTCCATGGTTGCTATCGGTGTCGGAGGGATGATTCTTGTCCAGGTCTTTGTCAATATCGGTGGGATTTCAGGGTTGATTCCTTCTACAGGGGTAACCTTCCCCTTCCTTTCACAAGGTGGGAACAGTCTCCTGGTATTATCCGTAGCCATTGCCCTTGTATTAAATATCGATGCCAGCGAGAAACGTGCTAAACTCATTAGAGAATATGAATCTCAAACTGTTGAAGGTCTGTAAGGACTGTATGGAAAGGAAAAATATATGTCTCTTCAGAAATTAGAAAACTATAGTAATAAAGCTGTCATCCAAGAAGAAGTCTTGATTTTGACTGAGCTGCTAGAAGATATCACAAAAAATATGCTAGCGCCAGAGACCTTTGAAAAAATCATGCAGTTGAAGGAATTATCAACAAATGAAAACTATCAAGGGCTCAATGAACTGGTGACTAGCCTTTCCAATGAAGAAATGATTTACATTTCTCGTTATTTCTCTATCCTTCCACTCTTGATTAATATATCTGAGGATGTGGACTTAGCCTATAAAATTAACCACCAGAACAATGTGGACCAAGACTATCTAGGGAAATTGTCTACAACCATAAAGATGGTAGCTGAAAAAGAAAATGCAGCTGAAATTTTAGAAAAGTTAAATGTCGTTCCCGTCTTGACTGCCCATCCAACGCAAGTACAACGCAAGAGTATGCTGGACTTGACCAACCATATCCATACGCTCTTGCGCAAGTACCGTGATGTCAAACTAGGCTTGATTAATAAAGAAAAATGGAACATGGATCTCCGTCGTTACATTGAAATTATCATGCAAACAGACATGATTCGCGAGAAGAAGTTGAAAGTAACTAACGAAATCACGAACGTGATGGAGTACTATCAAAGTTCCTTCCTGAATGCTGTTCCGCGTTTGACGGCTGAATATAAGAAACTAGCTAAAGAACAAGGAATTGAGCTCCAACATCCAAAACCAATTACCATGGGGATGTGGATTGGAGGAGACCGTGATGGAAATCCTTTCGTAACAGCGGAAACCCTCAATAAATCAGCTTTGACTCAGTGCGAAGTCATCATGAACTACTACGATGAAAAGATTTATAATCTTTATCGTGAATTTTCACTGTCAACTAGTATTGTGAATGTCAGTGATAAAGTTCGTGAGATGGCGCTTAAGTCACAGGATAACTCCATTTATCGCGAAAAAGAACTCTATCGTCGTGCTCTTTTTGATATCCAAGCTAAGATGCAGGCAACTAAGGCTTATCTCATTGAAGATAAGGATCTTCAGCCTAGATATGCTACTGCAGATGAATTTTATCAAGACTTGTTGGCCATTCGAGATTCTCTCCTTGAGAACAAAGGGGAATACCTGATTTCAGGAGAATTTGTTGAACTGATGCAAGCCGTTGAAATCTTTGGTTTCTACCTTGCTTCTATCGACATGCGCCAAGACTCTAGTGTTCATGAAGCCTGTGTGGCTGAATTGTTAGCATCTGCTGGCATCAACGACCATTATAGCGATCTCTCTGAAGATGAAAAATGCGCCCTCCTCTTAAAAGAGTTGGAAGAAGATCCTCGTATCCTCTCAGCTACTCATGCTGAAAAGT
This sequence comes from Streptococcus oralis, assembly GCF_015561235.1. GTDB lineage: Bacteria > Bacillota > Bacilli > Lactobacillales > Streptococcaceae > Streptococcus > Streptococcus oralis_BK. The sequence continues at coordinate 400,634 of NZ_JADMTC010000001.1, forward strand.
CAGAACTGCTTGAGAAAGAATTGTCTATCTTCAAAACTGCTCGCAAGTTGAAGGATAAACTGGGTGAAAATGTCATTCGCCAAACCATCATCTCTCACGCGACAAGTGTATCTGATATGCTAGAATTAGCCATCATGCTCAAGGAAGTCGGCTTGGTAGATGCTCAAAAAGCGCGCGTTCAGATTGTTCCCCTCTTTGAAACGATTGAAGATTTGGATCACTCGGAAGAAATCATGAGAAGATATTTCTCTCTTCCATTGGCTAAAAAATGGATTGCTTCAAAAGACAACTACCAAGAAATCATGCTTGGCTACTCCGATAGTAATAAAGACGGTGGTTATTTATCATCATGTTGGACTCTCTATAAAGCACAACAACAACTTACTGCTATCGGGGATGAATTTGGCGTTAAAGTTACCTTCTTCCATGGTCGTGGTGGTACAGTAGGTCGTGGTGGTGGCCCAACTTATGAAGCCATCACATCTCAACCGCTCAAGTCTATCAAGGACCGTATCCGTCTGACTGAGCAAGGAGAAGTGATTGGAAACAAATACGGAAACAAAGACGCTGCCTATTATAACCTTGAAATGTTGGTTTCTGCAGCCATTAACCGTATGATTACCAAGAAGAAGAGCGATACCAACACGTCAAATCGTTATGAAGCTGTTATGGATCAAGTGGTGGACCGTAGCTACGATATCTACCGTGATTTGGTCTTTGGAAATGAACATTTCTATGACTATTTCTTCGAGTCAAGCCCAATCAAGGCTATTTCAAGCTTCAATATCGGTTCGCGTCCAGCAGCTCGTAAGACCATCACTGAAATCGGTGGTCTACGTGCCATCCCTTGGGTCTTCTCATGGTCACAAAGTCGTGTCATGTTCCCTGGATGGTATGGAGTGGGATCAAGCTTTAAAGAGTTTATTGATCAAGATCCAAAGAATATCGAGTTTCTTCGTGATATGTACCAAAACTGGCCTTTCTTCCAATCTTTGCTTTCCAATGTAGACATGGTCTTATCTAAGTCTAACATGAACATTGCTTTTGAATATGCCAAGCTCTGTGAAGACGAAGAAGTACAGGCTGTCTACTACACTATTTTAGATGAATGGCAGTTGACTAAGGACGTTATTCTAGCTATTGAAGGCTATGACGAACTTTTGGCAGAAAACTCTTACCTAAAAGACAGTCTAAACTACCGTATGCCTTACTTTAATATCCTTAACTACATCCAGTTGGAGTTGATCAAACGTCAACGTCGCGGCGAATTGTCAGCTGACGAAGAAAAACTGATCCATACAACTATCAACGGAATTGCAACCGGTTTGCGTAATTCAGGCTGATATTCTACAAACTTCCTCTTTTTTCAAGGGGAAGTTTTTGAATTGTTTAAAAAATTCTAAAAATAACCTTGACAAGTAATTGAAAAATGATATAATTTAAACATTCAGAAAGTAGTCATGCTCATTTTTAAGAGAGTCTGTGGTTGGTGAAAGCAGATAGATGAAATTGATGAAATTGGGCTGAATGTACTTAAGAATTTGAAATCATAAAAATTCGGTGAGCACACCTTACAGTGCAACTCGTTATTGCGAGAAAGAGCGATAGGGATATTCCCTATAATTGAGGTGGTACCGCGCATCGACGTCCTCACACAAGTTTTTTGTGTGAGGATTTTTTTATGGGAGGAAAGATTATGAAATTTAAACGATGGCGTCGCTTGTTTTGAGTGAAAAGAGTATTATACAAGTGATTTAAAAGGAGAAAGAATATGAAAAATAAACGTTTAATGGGAATTATCGCTGGATTAGCTATATTGGTAGTGGCTAGCTTGATTTATTCATCAATGAACAAGCCAGCAGCTAAGGAAGAGCAAAAGGCTGCTAAGATTGGTGTCCTTCAATTTGTTAGTCACCCATCCTTGGACTTGATTTACCAAGGGATTCAAGATGGACTAGCTGAAGAAGGCTATAAGGACGACCAAGTAAAAATCGACTTTATGAACTCTGAAGGCGATCAGAGCAAGGTTGCAACTATGAGTAAACAATTGGTGGCAAATGGAAACGACGTTCTTGTTGGGATTGCAACACCAGCAGCTCAAGGACTTGCAAGTGCTACTAAAGATCTACCAGTTATCATGGCTGCTATTACAGACCCAATCGGTGCTAACTTGGTCAAAGATTTGAAAAAACCAGGTGGCAACATTACAGGGGTATCAGACCATAACCCTGCTGAACAACAAGTAGAGTTGATTAAAACCCTCACACCAGATGTCAAAACAATCGGCGCTCTCTACTCAAGTAGCGAAGATAACTCAAAAACACAGGTAGAAGAATTCAAGGCTTATGCTGAAAAAGCAGGTTTGACAGTCGAACCATTTGCCGTTCCATCGACTAACGAAATTGCTTCAACAGTTAATGTCATGACAAGTAAGGTTGATGCGATTTGGGTTCCAATTGACAACACCATTGCATCCGCATTCTCAACAGTTGTTTCAAGCAATCAAACAGCTAAAAAGCCAATCTACCCAAGTGCCACTGCCATGGTAGAAGCAGGTGGATTAGCATCTGTAGTAGTTGACCAACACGATCTTGGAGTGGCTACTGGTAAAATGATTGCCAAAGTTTTGAAAGGTGAAAAACCGGCTGATACTCCAGTTAATGTCTTTTCAACTGGTAAGTCAGTGATCAACAAAAAACTAGCACAGGAACTTGGCATCACAATCCCTGAGTCCGTTCTAAAAGAAGCGGGGCAAGTGATTGAATAAGGATAAAGGGGGAGTTGGAGACATCTCCTCCCATTTTTACTAAAGAAAGAAATGAGTGAAAGATTATGATAGTATCCATTATTTCTCAGGGGATGGTCTGGGCGATTCTAGGTTTGGGAATCTTTATGACTTTCCGAATTTTGAATTTTCCAGATATGACTACTGAGGGCTCTTTTCCTCTAGGGGGAGCAGTAGCTGTAACCTTAATAACGCAGGGAGTCAATCCGTTTTTAGCGACCTTAGCTGCAGTAGGAGCGGGATGCCTAGCTGGAATGGCGACGGGACTCTTATATACCAAAGGAAAAATCCCAACCCTCTTATCAGGAATTTTAGTAATGACTTCTTGCCATTCCATCATGCTCATGATTATGGGGCGTGCTAATCTGGGGCTTCTTGGAACCAAGCAAATTCAGGATGTCTTGCCTTTTGATTCAGACCTTAACCAACTCCTGACTGGATTAATCTTTGTAGCTCTTGTAATTGGTCTTATGCTCTTTTTCCTAGATACTAAACTAGGTCAGGCCTACATCGCTACAGGTGACAATCCTGATATGGCTCGTAGCTTTGGTATCAATACGGGACGTATGGAACTCATGGGCTTGGTTCTCTCAAATGGGATTATCGCACTTGCAGGAGCCTTAATTGCTCAACAAGAAGGATACGCGGATGTTTCTCGAGGAATCGGCGTGATTGTCGTAGGGCTTGCTAGCTTGATTATTGGTGAGGTATTGTTCAAGAGTTTGACTTTGGCAGAGCGACTCATGACCATCGTTGTAGGGTCTATTGCTTATCAGTTCCTCGTTTGGGGAGTGATTGCTCTTGGGTTTAATACAAGTTATCTTCGTTTGTACAGCGCCTTGATTTTGGCAGTTTGCCTCATGATTCCAACCTTCAAAAGCAAATACCTGAAAGGAGTCAAGTTTAGCAAATGACAGCAATTGTAGAATTAAAAAATGCTACCAAAGTCATTACGAATGGCTTTGACGAGGAAAAAATCATTCTGAATGATGTTTCTCTTGAAATTTTCGAACATGATTTCATTACCATCCTAGGTGGAAATGGAGCAGGGAAGTCAACGCTTTTTAACACTATTGCAGGTACCTTACCTTTGACAAGTGGAAGTATTCGTATCATGGGAGAGGACGTGACGAATTTTTCACCTGAAAAGCGGGCTAAGTACTTGTCTCGCGTCTTTCAGGATCCTAAGATGGGTACGGCTCCCCGTATGACAGTGGCGGAAAATCTCTTGATTGCCAAGTTTCGTGGTGAGAAGAGAGGACTCCTGCCTAGAAGACTTTCAAGCCATAGGGAAGAGTTTCAGGCTACCATTGAAAAAGTGGGAAATGGTCTTGAAAAGCATCTAGATACTCCGATTGAGTTTCTATCAGGTGGACAACGTCAGGCCTTGAGCCTCTTGATGGCAACCTTGAAGCGACCAGAGTTGCTCTTGTTGGATGAACACACAGCAGCCCTTGACCCAAAGACCAGTGTGGCCTTGATGGAATTAACAGATGACTTTGTTAGCAAGGATCATCTGACAGCCTTGATGATTACCCACCATATGGAAGATGCGTTGAAGTATGGCAATCGTCTGATTGTCATGAAGGAAGGTCGCATCATCCAAGACCTCAATAAAGAAGAAAAAGCTAAGATGAAGATCTCAGACTATTATCAATTATTTGAATAGATGAGTTAAATTATCATCAAAAATAGTGAAGATAAACTTAGAAGCCTGGAAGTGTTTCTGAGTTTTTTATCTCCCATTTCTTTCTGGAAAAATATAGCAAAGAGAATTCCGGAAAGCGTATGAAATGGTTTACTTTTTTTCAGAAATAAGCTATACTAGTTAACGTAAAACTATGATAAGATGGAGGTATTGTGTATGGTTGACAAGCAAGTTATTGAAGAAATCAAAAACAATACCAACATTGTGGAAGTCATAGGCGACGTGATTTCTTTACAAAAGGCTGGACGGAACTATTTAGGGCTCTGTCCTTTTCATGGTGAGAAGACCCCCTCTTTCAACGTTGTGGAAGACAAGCAGTTTTATCATTGCTTCGGCTGTGGTCGTTCAGGAGATGTTTTTAAGTTCATCGAAGAATACCAAGGTGTGTCCTTTATGGAAGCCGTTCAGCTCTTAGGGGAGCGCGTCGGTATTCAACCAGCCATGCCTGTCCAGTCTCGTCCTCAACAGGCTTCGCCTCATCAAGCTTTATATGATATGCATGAAGAAGCTGCCCGTTTTTACCATGCAATTCTCATGACGACCAAGATGGGAGAAGAAGCAAGGGCTTATCTATATAAACGAGGCTTGACGGATGATGTTCTGAAGCATTTCCAGATTGGACTGGCTCCAGCAGAGAGAACTTATCTCTATCAACGTTTGGCTGACAAGTTTGAGGAAAAGGATTTGTTGGATTCGGGCTTGTTTTACCTGTCAGATGGTAATCAATTTTATGATACTTTTTTCGGACGGATCATCTTTCCTTTGACCAATGACAAGGGGCAGGTTATTGCCTTTTCAGGTCGTATCTGGCAAGAAACGGATAGTCAGACTGCCAAGTACAAAAATAGTCGCTCGACTGCAATTTTTAACAAGAGTTACGAATTGTATCATTTGGACAAGGCAAAAAAGGGAACAGGTAAGATTACAGAGCTCTATCTGATGGAAGGCTTCATGGATGTGATTGCAGCCTATCGTGCTGGTATAGAAAATGCTGTGGCTTCTATGGGGACAGCCTTAAGTAAGGAGCATGTTGATCACCTAAAACGCTTTACCAAAAAAATTGTTCTCAGCTATGATGGTGACAAGGCAGGGCAGGCAGCAACAGCCAAGGCTCTAGAGGAGTTAAAAGACTTCTCAGTTGAGGTTGTTCGAGTACCTGATGCCATGGACCCAGATGAGTATTTGCAAAAGAATTCTGCTGAAGACCTGGCTTACCTTTTAACCAAGACTCGGATTAGTCCTATAGAGTTCTATATTCACCAGCTAAAGCCTGAAAATAGTGATAACTTACAGGCGCAAATCGAATTCATTGAAAAGATTGCACCCCTAATCGCCAAAGAAAAGTCTATCACTGCCCAGAATTCTTATATCCACATTCTGGCGGATAATCTACCTTCTTTTGATTACCAGCAGGTGGAGCAGATTGTAAATGAAAGTCGCATTGTTCAAAGGCAGGAAAGAATCAAAGAGGAGCAACCTCCAGCAGCGATTAGTTTACCTGTAACGCGGCAACTGACAGCAGTCATGAGAGCAGAGGCGCATCTCCTCTATAGGATGGCTGAGAACCCAGTTGTGTTAAATGACTACCGATTAAGAGAAGATTTTTTCTTTGATACCCCAGAATTTCAAATTCTTTACGAATTATTAAGTGCAGAGGGAGAAATCGGATCAGAGGAACTGTCTCATCAGACTCCTGAGGTTGAAAATGCCTGGTACCACGTGCTTAGCTTGGATTTGCCAGCTGAGATGTCGCCTCAAGAGCTAGCGGAAGTCGAAGCGACTCGTAACCGTGCCCTCCTCAGCAAGGACAATTTAAGGATTAAAAAGAAAGTGCAGGAAGCTAGTCATGTAGGAGATACAGACACAGCCTTGGAAGCATTGCAACGATTGATTTCCCAAAAGAGAAGAATGGAGTAATAATGGCAACAAAACAAAAAGAAGTAACCACATTTGATGTGCAAGTAGCAGACTTTATCCGTAACCACAAAAAAACAGGAACAGCAACAGATGACGAAATCAATTCAAGTCTGGTTATTCCTTTTGCCCTTGATGCAGATGGCATTGAAGACCTTTTGCAACGGATTCAAGATGCTGGAATTTCTATCACAGACAACGAAGGAAATCCAAGTGCGCGTGTGCTTAGTGCAGAAGAAGAACCAGAACTCAGTGATGAGGACTTGATTGGCTCAACCTCTGCCAAGGTTAATGACCCAGTCCGTATGTATTTGAAGGAAATCGGGGTCGTTCCTCTCTTGACCAACGAAGAGGAAAAAGAATTGGCCCTAGCTGTTGAGGCTGGTGATATCGAGGCCAAACAACGTCTTGCCGAAGCCAACCTTCGTTTGGTGGTTTCTATCGCTAAGCGCTACGTAGGGCGTGGCATGCAGTTTCTTGACTTGATCCAAGAAGGAAACATGGGCTTGATGAAGGCAGTTGACAAGTTTGACTATTCTAAAGGATTCAAGTTTTCAACTTACGCAACTTGGTGGATTCGTCAGGCGATTACCCGTGCCATTGCTGACCAGGCCCGCACTATTCGTATCCCCGTCCACATGGTTGAAACCATTAACAAGCTTGTCCGTGAACAGCGTAATCTCCTTCAAGAATTGGGGCAAGATCCGACACCTGAACAAATCGCTGAGCGTATGGATATGACACCTGACAAGGTCCGTGAAATCTTGAAAATTGCCCAAGAACCAGTATCACTTGAAACACCGATTGGTGAAGAGGACGATAGCCATCTTGGGGACTTTATCGAAGACGAAGTGATTGAAAATCCAGTAGACTACACAACTCGAATCGTTTTGCGCGAGCAGTTGGATGAGGTCTTGGATACTCTCACAGACCGTGAAGAAAACGTCTTGCGCTTGCGCTTCGGGCTAGATGATGGGAAAATGCGTACCCTTGAAGATGTTGGGAAAGTCTTTAACGTGACTCGCGAGCGTATCCGTCAGATCGAGGCCAAGGCTTTGAGAAAATTGCGCCAACCAAGTCGCAGCAAACCCCTTCGTGATTTTATTGAAGATTAAGAGTGAGGAATAATATGGCTTATACAGAAGAACAAATTGAAACGATTAAAACTCGTATTTTGACTGCCCTGGAGGAGGTCATTGACCCTGAGTTGGGAATTGATATTGTCAACCTAGGTTTGATTTACGAGATTCGTTTTGATGGTGAAACAGGTCACACGGAAATTGATATGACCTTGACAACTATGGGCTGCCCACTGGCTGACCTCTTAACAGACCAGATACACGATGCGATGACAGAGGTGCCTGAGGTAACCAATATCGAAGTCAAATTGGTCTGGTATCCAGCCTGGACGGTTGAAAAAATGAGTCGCTATGCGCGTATCGCCCTAGGAATTAAGTAATCGATTGGAAAATTACAAGAGACGATTGGAAAATAGAGGGGCCCCTCCATTTTCCTCTGGTCTCTTCTTTCTTTTACTGATTTTCTTGAAATAAAATGGTATAATGAGTAATATGGAAAACAAAAAATTGCGTATTAATATGCTAAGTTCAAGTGAAAAAGTGGCTGGTCAAGGAGTATCAGGAGCCTACCGTGAATTGGTGAGTCTCCTTCATCGTGATGCCAAAGATCAGTTGATTGTTACGGAGAATCTTCCTGTAGAGGCAGATGTAACCCACTTTCACACCATTGATTTCCCTTATTATTTATCCACATTTCAAAAGAAACGCTCTGGGAGAAAAGTTGGCTATGTGCATTTCTTACCTGAGACACTCGAAGGGAGTTTGAAAATTCCATTTTTCCTAAAAGGAATTGTCAAACGCTATGTTTTTTCCTTTTACAATCGGATGGAACACTTGGTGGTGGTTAATCCCATGTTTATCGAGGATCTAGTTGCTGCGGGTATTCCACGAGAAAAAATAACTTATATTCCCAATTTCGTAAATAAAGAAAAATGGCATCCATTACCAGCTGAACAAGTTGCACAACTTCGTGAAGAAATGGAACTCGCCAAAGATCAGTTTGTCGTGGTTGGTGCGGGTCAGGTTCAGAAACGAAAAGGGATAGATGACTTTATCCGTCTTGCTGAAGAATTGCCAGAAATTACCTTTATCTGGGCTGGTGGTTTTTCATTTGGTGGAATAACAGATGGTTATGAACGCTATAAGAAGATTATGGACAATCCACCTAAAAATCTAATTTTCCCAGGTATTGTGTCACCGGAGAGGATGCGGGAACTGTATGCTTTAGCTGATTTGTTCTTACTACCTAGCTATAATGAACTATTCCCTATGACCATCTTAGAGGCAGCTAGTTGCGAGGCTCCTATTATGTTAAGGGATTTGGACCTGTATAAGGTCATTCTTGAGGGAGATTATCGTGCTACAAGTGATGTCTCTGAGATGAGAGAAGTAATCCTAGAATATAAAGAAAATCCTGAAGCGTTGAAAGAATTGAAAGAAAAAGCTAAAAGGATATCCAAGCAGTATTCAGAAGAGCGTTTACTGGGAATTTGGTTAAAATTTTATCGGGAACAGGCTGCTCTAGGTAAAAAGTGAGGTAATCTATGCGAATTGGTTTATTTACAGACACCTATTTTCCTCAGGTTTCCGGGGTTGCGACCAGTATTCGAACCTTGAAGACAGAGCTTGAGAAGCAAGGCCATGCAGTTTTTATCTTTACAACAACAGATAAAGATGTGAACCGCTACGAGGATTGGCAAATTATTCGAATTCCGAGTGTTCCTTTCTTTGCATTTAAAGATCGACGATTTGCCTATAGAGGTTTTACAAAGGCACTTGAAATCGCCAAGCAGTATCAACTCGATATCATTCATACCCAGACAGAATTTTCACTTGGATTATTAGGGATTTGGATTGCACGAGAATTGAGAATTCCTGTTATCCATACTTACCATACCCAGTACGAAGACTATGTGCATTACATTGCTAAGGGAATGTTGATTCGTCCAAGTATGGTAAAATATCTAGTACGTGGTTTCCTTCGTGATGTAGATGGAGTAATCTGTCCTAGCGAGATTGTTCGGGACCTTTTATCTAAATACAAAGTCAAGGTTGAAAAACGTGTCATTCCAACCGGAATTGAGCTAGCTAAGTTTGAACGACCTGAGATTAAAGAGGAAAATTTGCAAGAACTTCGTTCGAAGTTAGGTATTCAGGAAGACGAGAAAATGCTACTGAGTCTTTCTCGTATCTCCTTTGAGAAGAATATCCAAGCAGTCCTAGATGCTTTTGCTGAAGTATTGAAAGAAGAAGATAAGGTGAAGCTGGTCGTTGCTGGAGACGGTCCTTATCTGGACAGTCTGAAAGAGCAAGCAGTGAAATTAAACCTGCAAAAACATGTGATTTTTACAGGTATGATTGCTCCAAGCGAGACAGCCTTATACTATAAGGCTGCAGATTTCTTCATCTCTGCCTCAACGAGTGAAACTCAGGGCTTAACCTATCTAGAAAGTCTAGCCAGTGGAACGCCTGTTATCGCTCATGGCAACTCCTATCTTGATAACCTGATCAGTGACAAAATGTTTGGAACCCTCTATTATGGAGAACGAGATCTTGCAGGAGCTATCCTTGAAGCATTAATCGCTACCCCGGATATGTCTGAACAAAAGTTGGCGGATAAGTTGTACGAAATTTCGGCTGAGAACTTTGGAAAACGAGTACATGAGTTTTACCTTGATGCCATTATCTCAAATAACTTTGAACATGAATTACATGATGGGAAACCTGCCAGTCAGCGCTTTTTGAAAACGATTTTATATCTACCCCAACAGGCTGTTACAAGTCCAGTAAAAGAGTCTAAGCGTATTTTACGGGCTTCTCGGAAGCAATTATCCAGCATCAGAGATTATTGGAAAGATGAATTCAAATAATAGAATAAGAGGAAAATATTATGAAAAAATTAATGCGAAGTGGAAAAAACCAAATAATTGGTGGAGTTTGTGCAGGAGTTGCCCATTATTTTGATATTGACCCAACAATTGTTCGTGTTGTTTGGGGTGTTCTTGCATTTTGTTATGGAGCAGGAATCCTTGCTTACATCATTTTATGGGTGGTTGCACCCGTTTCGACAGACTATTAAATTAGAATTATAAAGTGAAAAGGAGAAGTTATGGCTTTTGGAGATAATGGAAAACGTAAAAAAACATTGTTTGAGAAAGTGACACTTGTTGTCGTGCTCATCATGTTGTTTGTGACCCTTGCTGGTATCTTTGCGACAGCGCTTGGAGCGTTTAGCAGATTTTAAGCAAGCTGCGAGGATAGAAACAATAACTAATGACTGGGTTCTCCCCAGCCTTTTTAAAGCGAGAAGAAAATATGAGTATGTTTTTAGATACAGCCAAGATCAGGGTCAAGGCTGGTAATGGTGGCGATGGCATGGTTGCCTTTCGCCGTGAAAAATATGTCCCGAATGGTGGTCCTTGGGGCGGTGATGGTGGACGTGGGGGTAACGTTGTTTTCGTTGTAGACGAAGGCTTGCGTACCTTGATGGATTTCCGCTATAACCGTCATTTCAAGGCTGATTCCGGTGAAAAAGGAATGACCAAAGGAATGTACGGACGTGGTGCAGAAGACCTTCGTGTTCATGTGCCACAGGGAACTACTGTACGTGATGCAGAAACAGGTAAAGTCATTACAGACTTGATTGCACATGGTCAAGAATTTATCGTGGCCCATGGCGGTCGAGGTGGTCGTGGAAATATCCGTTTTGCAACACCAAAAAATCCTGCGCCTGAAATCTCTGAGAATGGAGAGCCAGGTCAAGAACGTGAGTTACAACTTGAATTGAAAATCTTAGCAGATGTTGGTCTAGTCGGTTTTCCATCTGTCGGCAAGTCAACATTGCTTAGTGTCATCACTTCAGCTAAACCAAAAATCGGTGCCTACCACTTTACGACAATTGTCCCTAATTTGGGCATGGTTCGTACGCAGTCAGGTGAATCTTTTGCAGTAGCAGACCTTCCAGGTTTGATTGAAGGTGCCAGTCAAGGTGTTGGTCTTGGAACCCAGTTCCTCCGTCATATCGAACGTACACGAGTTATCCTCCATGTCATCGATATGTCTGCTAGCGAAGGTCGTGATCCTTACGAGGATTACCTTGCTATTAATAAAGAATTGGAATCCTACAACCTTCGTCTCATGGAACGTCCGCAGATCATCGTAGCCAATAAGATGGATATGCCTGAAAGTCAGGAAAATCTTAAAACTTTCAAGGAAAAGTTGACAGCAAACTACGACGAGTTTGAGGAACTTCCAGCCATCTTCCCTATTTCTGGATTGACCAAGCAAGGTTTGGCAACTCTTTTGGATGCGACAGCTGAATTGTTGGACAAGACTCCAGAATTCCCAATCTATGATAAATCCGATATGGAAGAAGAGGCGTACTATGGCTTTGACGAGGAAGAAAAAGCCTTTGAGATTAGTCGTGATGATGATGCGACATGGGTACTTTCTGGTGAAAAACTTATGAAACTCTTTAACATGACCAACTTTGACCGTGACGAATCAGTTATGAAATTTGCCCGACAGCTTCGTGGTATGGGGGTTGATGAAGCCCTTCGTGCGCGTGGAGCCAAAGATGGTGATTTGGTTCGCATCGATAAATTTGAGTTTGAATTTGTAGACTAGGAGAGTGATATGGGAGATAAACCGATATCATTCCGAGATGCAGATGGAAATTTTGTTTCTGCAGCAGATGTGTGGAATGAAAAGAAACTAGAAGAATTGTTTAATCGTCTCAACCCTAAACGTGCTCTTCGATTAGCACGCACAAAGAAAGAAGAAACACAGTCAAAGAAATAAAAAATTCCCGTGATTTTTTGATCACGGGATTTGTGTTATTCGCCAAAGAAAAATGGTGGTGCGTATTTTTTAAGGCTTTCAAAACAAGCTTGCGCTTTTGTAGCATCTTCACAGATAATCATGCAGACATCATCTCCACAAAGCGTCGCAACGACATCTGGAAAGTCTAAGGAATCAATTACAGATCCAAATGATTGAGCTAAACCGGGTAAGGTTTTCAAAATAACTTGGTGTTGGACAGGACGTAACATAACAAGAGCATCTTCCATATAATTTTCGAGACGTTTTTCCCACTTGGAGATAGAGCCTGTATTTAACACGTAGTAAGAATTGTCTTCTTCTCGTACTTTTGAAAGGTTCATGGTTTTGATATCGCGTGATAAGGTAGCCTGTGTAACTTGGATATCGTTTTCGGCTAACAAGACTTGCAATTCCGCTTGGGTATGGATTTTATTTTTTGAAACGAGGGCACGAATAAGTTGGTGTCTGTGTTCAGATTTGTTCATAAGTGTTAATAGCTCCTTTTATGAGGGAATAGTGATAGTAGACTGTGCTAAATCAACAGTCAAGTGATAGTCGGTATTATCTCGAATTGTAATCTCAAAGTCTGTTGTGTAGAGCACTAAGCGGAGAATGTCTCCTTCTTTAAGTTTGTAAATAGTTGGTTGAAGCTCTAGCTTGAAGTCCATCCATTCATTTGGTTGGATTTCTTCGATTGTCAAGAGATCATCTCGGTTTTGAAGATTGAGGTAGCCTTTAGTGATGACACGTTGGGCACTTGGGTTGAATGGCAGTTCACAGAGATTTTCTAACATGTGGTAACGACCATTGTCAATGGTTCGGACTGATTGAACCGCTGGATAGGGTTGAAGGTACTTCTGTTGTCCTAGTTGGAGGACTTGAGCAGACAATAATCCCTTATTCGTACTTGATTTGACACGAAGTTTCAGCTCCACTCGACCATTTAAGTGAATGTCTTGACTTACTGGAAGGTCAATGGTGATCTGATTAGCTTTTCCTTGGTAAAGTTCAGTGTTGAAGGTCTGGTAAGTCTTTCCATAACGTTCAAAATCTTTTTGATCATACTGGTTTTGAATCACTTTTTCTTCAGTTCCAAGTGGTAAAGTATGCAGTTTATTCTGTTTGCCAAAGTCGTCAAGGCTCTGCCATGTTTGCGGTGCAGTATTGTCCTGCCAGATGACAGTAGGGAGTTGATAGCTTGAGTCAAGTCCTAACAATTTTTTACTTAACAAGGCATTCATGGACTCGCGGAAGTCAATTGACTGCCAGTTGTTCATGTAGACATGGGCACCATGATGGAAAAAGAGGTGCTTATTGATATGAGTTGGAAGAGCATGAAACATCTGGTAAACATGAAGAGGTTTGACGTTCCAATCTTGAGAACCATGCGTAAAGACGACCTCAGCTTGAACCTTATGAGCATTGAGCAGATAGTTGCGGTCATGCCAAAACTGATTGTAGTCACCAGTCTTGCGATCGAGTTTCTCTTTTACCTTCTCTAGGTCTGCCTGATGAGCTTCATTACCATGAATATAATCACCAGCTAGGAGATTACGGGAGTAGGTCAATTCAGCAAGTGAGTCAAAATCCTCCCCCGGATAACCACCTGGACTAGTCACCAGACCATTTTCTCGATAGTAGTTGTACCATGAGGAGATACCTGCTTCTGCGATGATTACTTCCAAGCCATCAACACCAGTGGTGGCGAGACCATTGGACATGGTACCTAGATAAGAGATTCCTGTTGTTGCGACTTTGCCGTTTGACCAATCAGCCTTGACTTGACGTTTGCGCGTGTGGTCTGTGAAAGCACGGCAACGACCATTAAGCCAGTCAATCACGTTTTTATAGGCTTCAATTTGCTGGTAGTCCCCATTGGTCATGAGACCTTGAGAATCTTTAGTTCCAACACCTGATACATAGAGATTGGCAAATCCTCGTGGGAGGAGGTAGTCGTTGAGAGTGTATGAGCTATTGATATGAGCTAACTTTTCTTCAACTTCAGAGACGAGTTCAGTTTGACCGAGAGGCTCGACTAAATTCAACTTAGGCTCCTCAAGCTCAATGGTGTGGGCAGGTTTGACCTCAAGTTCCCCTTCCATTTTGTAGAGAGCTTTATCGCTAGCTTTGACGTTGGTTCCTTGGTGATAAGGGCTGGCAGTCATAACTGAAGGAATTTGTCCATCATAACGCGGGCGAATAATGCTGACCTTGACTAAGTCAGGGAGACTGTCTTTATCAGTATCCACACGACTCTCGACATACACAACTTCACGAATGACATCATGAGTAGAGAAGGTTGCCAAGCTCTTATCGTTAAAGTAGTGGTAGTGATTGTCTTCTGAAATGAGTCCGTCACTAACAAGTTGGTCGATGAGCGTATTTCCTTTTTTCGTTCGCGTATTGAGTAACTGATAAAGATTTTCGATGAGATCACCATAAACAATAGGAAATCCAGTTTCTTTACGGAATTGTTCGGCGTCCTCAAAGTCAACAAGATAGTTAAACCCTAAAAGTTGAAAAACTACTGTGTAGAAAACATCAGCAGTCAAATCACGCTCTGATTGGAAAAAAGTTAATAGATCTGTTCCGTTATCTGCAGCCAAAGTGGATAAGACATAATCCGTGTTAGAATAAGTGAAAAAACTCCAGCGGATGAAGTCTTCAAATTGCTTTTTTAAGGGCAGTTGAGGTGACAATTTCAGACCAAGACTTGCTAGTTCATCTAATTGTTGAGAACTAGAGGTCGGAAGATAGCTAAATTGATTAAAACGCATGGTTCTCTCCTTTGAAAACAGACTGAATTTATTATATCAAAAAATAAGGAAAAATGGAATAAATAAACTTTAATGCAAGAAATTTCGTGAATCGGAATACCTATTTAGTAAGTTATTATAAAATGATGAATAAATACTATAATAAAGAGCCCTTTCTTAGAATTTTTTATATGTGAAATTGCATATAGAGTCCGGCTTTATTATACTTTACTTAGTATAAAAATGTCTAAAATGACATTCAAATCCATCTTATAATATTAAAAATTAAAGGGAAGAAAGACGGAGAGGTTGTAAATGCTGATGTTGAAAAGAAAGCATCCGAGTTGCTTCAATATCCAACTTAAAATGGTATAATAGTAGTAAAACGAAAGCAAGGAGGAGAAGAAATGATTGCACAGCTTGACACCAAGACCGTTTATAGTTTTATGGAAAGTGTGGTTTCGATTGAGAAATACGTACAAACGGCTAAAGAATATGGCTATTCTCACCTTGCTATCATGGATGTGGACAATCTCTATGGAGCCTATCATTTTCTAGAAGTGACTCGTAAGTATGGCATTCAACCTTTAGTCGGTCTAGAAATGACTTTGGTCAAAGATGAGGAGAATCTCTCTCTTCGTTTTCTAGCCCTATCCACTAAAGGCTACCAAGAGTTGATGAAGTTATCCACTTTAAAAATGACTGGACGGAAAAATTGGTCTGACTTTACCTCCCACCTCGAAGATATTGCTATTATTGTTCCCTATTTTGAGGGAATCGAACAGTTAGATTTGGGGCATGATTATTTTATCGGTGTCAGTCCAGATACTCCTCAAGAAGTCTTTACTAGATCCATTCTTCCACTCTATCAAGTCAACTCTTTTGAAAAAGAAGATATCCAAGTTTTACAAATCTTGTCAGCAATCAAGGATAATGTCAGTCTGAGAGAAGTGGATCTGCATTCACAACAAGGAATCTTTTTACCAGCCTCAGACTTGGAAGCACGGTTTAAAAATCGCTTCCCTCAGGCGCTTGCTAATCTCCAAGGTCTGATAGAGAACGTAAGCTATCAAATCGACCCAAGTTTAAAACTCCCTCGCTTTAATCCTGAAAGACCAGCGGTCGAAGAACTTAGAGAGAGAGCTGAGCAAGGTTTGAGTGATAAGGGGGTAACCTCAGCTATTTATCATGAGCGACTGAATGAGGAATTGGCTGTGATTCATGATATGGGCTTTGACGACTATTTTCTTGTAGTTTGGGATTTGCTCCGTTTTGGACGTTCTCAAGGCTACTATATGGGAATGGGTCGTGGTTCTGCGGTTGGTAGCCTGGTGGCTTACTCACTGGATATTACAGGAATCGACCCGGTTGAAAAGAACTTGATTTTCGAGCGCTTTTTAAATCGTGAGCGTTACACCATGCCTGATATCGATATCGACATCCCTGACCTCTATAGACCAGAGTTCATTCGCTATGTTCGTGATCGGTATGGTAGTCAACACGTGGCACAGATTGTTACCTATTCGACTTTTGGAGCCAAACAAGCAATTCGTGATGTTTTCAAACGCTATGGTGTTCCAGAGTACGAATTAACAAATATTACTAAAAAAATCAGTTTCCGAGATACGCTAACGACGGCCTATGAAAAGAATTTGCAATTTAGGCAGATAATCAATAGCAAGATTGAATACCAAAAAGCTTTTGAGATTGCTCGTAAGATTGAAGGTTATCCTCGTCAGACATCTATCCATGCGGCAGGAGTCGTTATGAGTGACCAAGACTTGACGGACTATATTCCTCTAAAATATGGTGAGGATATGCTCATCACCCAGTATGATGCTCATGGTGTTGAAGCCAATGGACTTCTAAAAATGGATTTCCTAGGATTACGTAACCTGACTTTCGTACAAAAAATGCAAGAATTACTTGCAAAATCAGAGGGCGTACATCTAAAAATCGAAGAGATTGATTTGGAAGACAAAGAAACCTTGGCTCTCTTTGCAGCTGGAAATACGAAAGGTATTTTCCAATTTGAACAATCTGGTGCCATTCGACTCTTAAAACGAGTCAAGCCGCAAGTCTTCGAAGAAGTGGTAGCAACGACATCGCTCAACAGACCAGGGGCAAGCGATTATATTGATAATTTTGTGGCTCGTAAGCATGGTAAAGAAAAGGTGACGGTACTAGATCCTGCCTTGGAGGACATTTTGTCATCAACCTACGGTATTATGCTCTATCAAGAGCAGGTCATGCAGGTGGCTCAGCGCTTTGGAGGATTCAGTCTTGGTAAAGCCGATATTCTCAGACGAGCCATGGGTAAGAAGAATGCTAAAGAAATGCATTTGATGAAGGAAGATTTTATAACAGGAGCTATGAAACTTGGGCATACAGAAGAAAAGGCCAACCAAGTTTTTGCAGTGATGGAAAAGTTTGCAGGCTATGGATTTAACAGATCCCACGCCTATGCCTACTCAGCACTGGCTTTCCAGCTAGCTTATTTCAAGACGCACTATCCTGCTATTTTCTTTCAAGTTATGTTGAATTATTCTAGCAGCGATTACATTGTAGATGCATTGCAGATGGGCTTTGAAGTGGCTCCTTTAGCAATCAATAGTATTCCTTATCACGATAAAATTACCCAGAAAACAATCTATCTTGGTTTGAAAGCTATTAAAGGGATGCCAAGAGATTTTTCTTATTGGATTATTGAAAATCGTCCCTTCTCAAGTATCGAAGATTTCGTCACACGTCTCCCCAAGAATTACAAGAAACTGTCACTTTTGACACCTTTGGTTGAACTAGGTCTCTTTGATGAATTTGATAAGAATCGTCAGAAAATTTTAGTGAATCTGCCAAACTTATTTGTCTTTGTTGAGGAGTTGGGAGGACTCTTTGCGGATACAAACTATAGTTGGACGGAGGCTGATGATTTTACAGAGGCGGAGAAATTTTACAAGGAGCAGGAATTGATTGGGGTTGGTATCAGTGCCCATCCTTTACAAACACTTGCCAAACAAGCTCTTTATCCGACAACGCCCATTTCTATAATCACTGAGGGGAGTCATGTAACTCTTCTAGTTGAAGTGCAAAAAATAAAAGTCATTCGAACTAAGAAGGGCGAGAGTATGGCCTTTCTACAGGTTCATGACGGTAAGTCTCGACTGGATGTGACTGTATTTTCAGATCAGTATCGAAAATACGCTTCCATCTTATCTGAAGGAAAATTCTACTACATCAATGGCAAAGTTCAATCACGAGATGGTCGTCTGCAAATGATTGCACAAGATTTGAAAGAAGCAGTCGCTGAACGATTCTGGATTCAAGTTAAAAATCACGACAATGAGAAAGAAATTTCAACTATCTTAGAACAACATAAAGGCTCTATTCCTGTAATTATCAGGTATGTTGAGGAAGAGAAAACCATTGTTTCCTCCCAACATTTTGTAAAAAAAGATCCCCTTTTACAGGAAAAATTAGAGGGAATTGTTATGAAAACGATTTATCGCTAAAAATACGGAAAATAGAAGAATTTTCCAATTAAATGTGGTATAATCAGTAAGAATGTTAAAAGAAAAAGGAGCATAACCAAATGAAACGTATTGCTGTTTTGACCAGTGGTGGAGACGCCCCTGGTATGAATGCTGCTATCCGTGCGGTAGTTCGTCAAGCAATCTCAGAAGGAATGGAAGTATTTGGTATCTACGATGGATACGCAGGTATGGTTGCCGGCGAAATTTATCCACTTGATGCTGCTTCAGTAGGAGACATCATTTCCCGTGGTGGTACTTTCCTTCATTCTGCTCGTTACCCTGAGTTTGCACAACTTGAAGGTCAACTTAAAGGGATTGAGCAGTTGAAAAAACACGGTATCGAAGGTGTCGTTGTTATCGGTGGTGATGGTTCTTATCACGGAGCTATGCGCTTGACTGAGCATGGATTCCCTGCTATTGGGCTTCCAGGTACAATCGATAACGATATCGTAGGTACTGATTTCACAATCGGATTTGATACTGCAGTTACTACTGCAATGGATGCAATCGATAAGATTCGTGATACATCATCAAGTCACCATCGTACTTTCGTTGTTGAAGTAATGGGACGTAACGCAGGTGATATCGCTCTTTGGGCTGGTATCGCAACTGGAGCTGATGAAATCATTATCCCTGAAGAAGGCTTCAAGATGGAAGATATCGTAGCTAGTATCAAAGCTGGTTATGAATGCGGTAAAAAACACAACATCATCGTCTTAGCTGAAGGTGTCATGTCAGCGGCTGAGTTTAGTCAAAAGCTGAAAGAAGCTGGAGACACAAGTGATCTTCGTGTCACAGAACTCGGTCATATCCAACGTGGTGGATCACCAACTGCTCGTGACCGTGTATTAGCGTCACGTATGGGAGCACACGCTGTTAAACTTCTTAAACAAGGAATCGGTGGTGTAGCTGTTGGTATTCGTAACGAGAAAATGGTTGAAAATCCAATTCTTGGAACAGCAGAAGAAGGAGCCTTGTTCAGCTTAACAGCTGATGGTAAAATCGTTGTTAACAACCCTCACAAAGCTGACCTTGGACTTGCTAGCTTGAACAAGAGCTTGTCATAATCAACTTTAACTAATCTGGTAAAATGACCATAAAAGGTCAAATTATATAAAGGAGTCACAAATCATGAATAAACGTGTAAAAATCGTTGCAACTTTGGGTCCTGCGGTTGAAATCCGTGGTGGAAAGAAATTCGGTGATGACGGATACTGGGGTGAAAAACTTGATGTTGAAGCTTCAGCTAAAAACATTGCTAAATTGATTGAAGCGGGAGCTAACACTTTCCGTTTCAACTTCTCACACGGTGACCACCAAGAACAAGGTGAACGTATGGCAACTGTTAAACTTGCAGAAAAACTTGCAGGTAAAAAAGTTGGTTTCCTTCTTGATACTAAAGGACCAGAAATCCGTACTGAGTTGTTCGAAGGTGAAGCTAAAGAGTACTCATACAAAACTGGTGAAAAAATCCGTGTTGCAACTAAACAAGGAATTAAATCAACTCGTGAAGTGATTGCTTTGAACGTTGCTGGTGCTCTTGACATCTATGATGACGTTGAAGTTGGCCGCCAAGTATTGGTTGACGATGGTAAATTGGGTCTTCGCGTTGTAGAAAAAGACGATGCAACTCGTGAATTTGTAGTTGAAGTGGAAAATGATGGTGTGATCGCTAAACAAAAAGGTGTAAACATCCCTAACACTAAAATTCCTTTCCCAGCTCTTGCTGAACGTGATAACGATGATATCCGCTTCGGTCTTGAACAAGGTATTAACTTCATCGCGATTTCATTCGTCCGTACTGCAAAAGACGTTAACGAAGTTCGTGCAATCTGTGAAGAAACTGGTAACGGCCACGTTCAATTGTTCGCTAAAATCGAAAACCAACAAGGTATCGACAACTTGGATGAAATCATTGAAGCTGCTGACGGTATCATGATCGCTCGTGGTGACATGGGTATCGAAGTACCATTTGAAATGGTTCCAGTTTACCAAAAAATGATTATTACTAAAGTGAACGCAGCAGGTAAAGTTGTTATCACAGCAACAAACATGCTTGAAACAATGACTGAAAAACCACGTGCAACTCGTTCAGAAGTATCAGACGTATTTAACGCTGTTATCGACGGAACTGACGCAACAATGCTTTCAGGTGAGTCTGCAAATGGTAAATACCCACTTGAGTCAGTAACAACAATGGCTACCATTGACAAGAACGCACAAACTCTTCTTAACGAATACGGACGTTTGAACTCAGATACTTTCGAACGTAACTCTAAGACAGAAGTTATGGCTTCAGCTGTTAAAGACGCTACTAACTCAATGGATATCAAATTGGTTGTAACTCTTACTAAGACAGGTCACACAGCACGTTTGATTTCTAAATACCGTCCAAATGCTGATATCTTGGCATTGACATTTGACGAATTGACAGAACGTGGATTGATGTTGAACTGGGGTGTTATCCCAATGTTGACAGATGCTCCATCATCAACTGACGATATGTTCGAAATTGCTGAACGTAAAGCAGTTGAAGCAGGTCTTGTACAATCTGGTGACGATATCGTTATCGTTGCAGGTGTACCAGTTGGAGAAGCTGTTCGTACAAACACAATGCGCATCCGTACAGTACGTTAATCTAACATTAAAACCTATCATTCAAGCTGTTCAGCTTGAATGATAGGTTTTTTTATCGAAATGGAATGTTTAATCAATAGGAATGGGAAAAAATTGAAAATTGTGGTATAATAGAACGAAAAGACCTTTTTAGTAAATTTTGAAAGAGTAAAACATGAGAAAAATTGTCATCAATGGTGGACGTCCATTGCAAGGTGAGATCACCATTAGTGGTGCTAAAAATAGTGTTGTAGCACTTATTCCAGCTATTATCTTATCAGATGATATTGTCACTTTAGATTGTGTTCCAGATATTTCAGACGTTGCTAGTCTTGTCGAAATCATGGGGATTATGGGGGCAACTGTTAAGCGTTATGACGATGTCTTGGAGATTGATCCAAGAGGCGTTCAAAACATTCCTATGCCTTATGGTAAGATTAATAGCTTGCGTGCTTCTTATTATTTCTACGGAAGTCTTTTAGGTCGATTTGGTGAAGCTACAGTTGGACTTCCTGGTGGATGTGATCTGGGGCCTCGTCCGATTGACCTTCACTTGAAAGCCTTTGAAGCCATGGGTGCTAAGGTCAGCTACGAGGGAGATAATATGAATTTATCTGCCCAAGGCAAGGGGCTTCACGGAGCAAGTATTTACATGGACACTGTTAGCGTTGGTGCAACGATTAACACCATGATTGCCGCGGTTAAAGCAAAGGGACGTACTGTCATTGAAAATGCGGCCCGTGAACCAGAAATCATCGATGTGGCTACCCTTTTGAACAACATGGGGGCCCATATTCGTGGTGCAGGGACTGATATTATCATTATTGATGGTGTTGAGAAACTTCATGGGACGCGTCACCAAGTCATTCCAGACCGTATCGAAGCTGGAACCTATATTTCACTTGCTGCAGCGGTAGGAAAAGGAATTCGCATTAACAACGTTCTCTATGAACACTTAGAAGGCTTTATCGCTAAACTAGAGGAAATGGGGGTTCGTATGACGGTCTCAGAAGACAGTATCTTCGTTGAAGAACAGTCCGATTTGAAGGCTATCAATATTAAAACAGCTCCCTATCCAGGGTTCGCAACCGATTTGCAACAGCCCATCACGCCACTTTTACTAACTGCGCAAGGTCGTGGAACCATTATTGATACGATTTATGAGAAACGTGTCAATCATGTCTTTGAGTTAGCAAAAATGGATGCGGATATTACGACTACAAATGATCACATTATCTACAACGGTGGTCGTAAGTTACACGGGGCAAGTGTAAAAGCTACAGACTTGCGAGCTGGTGCAGCACTTGTCATCGCTGGTTTGATGGCTCAAGGCCAGACTGAAATTACGAATATTGAGTTTATCCTTCGTGGCTACTCAGATATTATTGAAAAATTGCGTAGTCTTGGAGCAGATATTATACTCGTTGAAGACTAAGCCGTTGAGGTGATTATGAATATTTGGACCAAATTAGCAATGTTTTCTTTTTTTGAAACGGAGCGCTTGTATTTGCGTCCTTTCTTTTTTAGTGACAGTCAAGCATTTTTCGACATTGCTTCAAACCCTGAGAATTTGCAGTTTATTTTTCCCAGTCAAGCAAGTTTGGAAGAAAGTCAGTACGCACTTGCTAACTATTTTATGAAGAATCCTCTAGGAGTTTGGGCAATTTGTCTCCAAGGAAATCAGGAAATGATTGGCTCTATTAAATTTGAAAAAATCGATGAAATCAAAAAAGAGGCAGAAATTGGTTACTTCTTAAAAAAAGATGCTTGGTCGCAAGGTTTTATGACAGAGGCTGTTAGCAAACTCTGTCAACTTTCCTTTGAAGAATTTGGTTTAAAACAATTATCCATCATCACTCATCTGGAGAATCAAGCTAGCCAAAAAGTAGCCTTAAAATCGGGATTTAGTCTCTTCCGACAGTTTAAGGGGAGCGATCGCTATACACGAAAAATGAGGGACTATCTTGAATTTCGTTACGTAAAAGGAGATTTCAATGAGTAAACACCAGGAAATTTTGTCTTATCTGGAAGAGTTACCAATTGGGAAGAGAGTTAGTGTTCGTAGTATTTCAAATCACCTAGGTGTTAGTGATGGAACAGCCTATCGGGCTATCAAAGAAGCTGAAAATAGGGGAATTGTTGAGACTCGCCCCCGCAGTGGTACCATACGTGTCAAGTCAAAGAAAGTAGCTATCGAACGGCTAACCTATGCAGAAATCGCAGAAGTGACTAGCTCTGAAGTTTTAGCTGGTCAGGAAGGGTTAGAGAGAGAGTTTAGTAAATTTTCTATTGGAGCCATGACTGAGCAGAATATCCTCTCTTATCTCCATGATGGTGGTCTGTTGATCGTAGGGGACCGCACTCGCATTCAACTTTTAGCGCTGGAAAATGAAAATGCAGTCCTTGTGACTGGAGGTTTTCATGTGCAGAACGATGTTCTTGAGTTGGCTAATAAAAAAGGGATTCCAGTTCTGAGGAGTAAACATGACACTTTTACAGTAGCGACCATGATTAACAAAGCCCTCTCAAATGTTCAAATCAAAACCGATATTCTGACAGTCGAAAAGCTCTATCGTCCCAGTCATGAGTATGGTTTTTTGAGAGAAACGGATACAGTCAAAGACTATCTAGACTTGGTCCGTAAGAACAGAAGTAGTCGTTTCCCAGTCATTAACCAGCACCAAGTGGTTGTTGGGATTGTTACTATGCGCGATGCAGGAGATAAATCCCCTAGCACGACGATTGACAAGGTGATGACGCGAAGTATCTTCGTAACAGGCTTAGCGACCAATATTGCCAATGTCAGTCAACGGATGATAGCCGAAGACTTTGAGATGGTTCCCGTTGTTCGAAGTAACCAGACTCTACTTGGGGTCGTAACACGAAGAGATGTCATGGAAAAAATGAGCCGTTCTCAGGTATCAGCATTGCCAACTTTTTCAGAGCAAATCGGGCAGAAACTATCTTATCATCACGATGAAGTAGTCATTACTGTTGAGCCGTTCATGTTGGAGAAAAATGGTGTACTTGCTAATGGTGTCTTGGCTGAAATCCTCAATCACATGACCCAAGACCTTGTTGTCAATAGCGGGCGAAATCTCATCATTGAACAGATGTTGATTTATTTCTTGCAGGCTGTGCAGATAGATGATACTTTGCGGATTCAGGCTCGGATTATTCACCACACGAGACGCTCAGCTATTATTGATTATGATATTTATCATGGTCATCAGATTGTTTCAAAAGCAAATGTTACGGTTAAAATTAATTAGAATCTAGGAGAAAAAATGATAACTTTAAAATCAGCACGTGAAATCGAAGCCATGAACAAGGCTGGTGATTTCCTAGCTAGTATCCATATCGGCTTACGTGATTTGATTAAGCCAGGCGTGGATATGTGGGAAGTAGAAGAGTATGTTCGTCGACGTTGTAAAGAAGAGAATTTCCTTCCTCTACAGATTGGCGTGGATGGGGCAGTCATGGATTACCCCTATGCCACCTGTTGCTCTCTCAACGACGAAGTAGCTCATGCTTTTCCACGTCATTACATCTTGAAAGATGGCGATTTGCTCAAGGTTGACATGGTACTGGGTGGTCCGATTGCCAAATCCGACCTCAATGTCTCTAAACTTAACTTCAACAATGTTGAACAAATGAAAAAATACACCCAAAGTTATACTGGTGGTTTAGCTGACTCATGTTGGGCTTATGCGGTTGGTACACCGTCTGAAGAAGTGAAAAAACTGATGGACGTAACCAAGGAAGCTATGTATGTAGGAATTGAGCAAGCAGTTGTCGGCAATCGTATCGGTGATATTGGTGCAGCCATTCAAGAATATGCTGAAAGTCGCGGTTACGGTGTCGTACGTGATTTGGTTGGTCATGGTGTTGGTCCAACTATGCACGAAGAGCCAATGGTTCCTAACTACGGTATTGCAGGCCGTGGACTCCGTCTCCGTGAAGGAATGGTGCTGACTATTGAACCCATGATCAATACTGGTGACTGGGAAATCGATACAGATATGAAGACTGGCTGGGCTCATAAGACTATAGATGGCGGCCTGTCTTGCCAATATGAACATCAGTTTGTGATTACTAAAGACGGTCCTGTTATCTTGACTAGTCAAGGTGAAGAAGGAACGTATTAAAATGAAAGGAGCTTAGCTCCTTTTTTTGTGTCAACTTTAGTCAAAATAAATAAGCGTAGCAGACTTCTTACAAATTTATTCTTTTGTAGTAAAATAGGATTAGAATTTTGAGAAAGTAGGTAATTCGTTGGAGTCGATTATATTTCTAGTATCCGTTTTTTTAGCAGGTATCCTGTCCTTCTTTTCACCCTGCATCTTTCCTTTGCTACCTGTCTATGCTGGTATTTTACTGGATGATCAGGGAAATTCGAAAAGCTTTCGCTTTTTTGGAAGAGACGTTGCATGGTCTGGTTTAATTCGAACCTTGTGCTTTATTGCAGGAATCTCCCTCATTTTCTTTATTTTGGGATTTGGAGCTGGATTCCTAGGGCACATGCTCTATGCAGACTGGTTTCGTTATGCTATGGGAATAGTCATTATTCTTTTAGGGTTTCACCAGATGGAAATCTTGCATTTCAATAAACTGGAGATTCAAAAGACAGTCACCTTCAAACAATCAAAGTCGAATCACTATCTGTCAGCCTTTTTACTTGGGATAACCTTTAGTTTTGGTTGGACCCCTTGTATCGGACCCGTTTTAAGTTCGGTCTTGGCTCTGGCGGCTTCAGGTGGTAATGGTGCTTGGCAAGGAGCCGTGTTAACATTAGTATACACATTGGGAATGGCCCTTCCTTTCATTGTTTTGGCCTTGGCTTCGGGCTGGATTATGCCCTATTTTAGTAAATTAAAACCCCATATGATTCTACTAAAGAAAATCGGCGGAGCTTTGATTATTTTGATGGGATTGTTATTAATGCTAGGGCAGTTAAATGCCTTGTCAGGAATTCTTGGATAAAAGGAGAAAAAATGAAAAAAGTTATTTTTGCTGGATTGAGCCTCATGTCTCTATTTTTGTTGATTGCCTGTGGTGAAAAAGAAACCAAACAGACAAGCAGTCCCAAACAGCCTGCTGTACAACAAATCGCAGTCGGTAAGGATGCGCCAGACTTCACCTTGCAGTCTATGGATGGCAAAGAAGTCAAGTTATCAGACTATAAAGGGAAAAAGGTCTATTTAAAATTCTGGGCTTCTTGGTGTGGACCATGTAAAAAAAGCATGCCTGAGTTGATGGAACTAGCTGCCAAACAAGATCGAGACTTTGAAATCTTGAGTGTCATTGCACCTGGTTTACAAGGTGAAAAAACAGTTCAAGACTTTCCAAAATGGTACCAAGAACAAGGCTACAAGGATATTCCAGTTCTATATGATACGCAAGCAACTACCTTCCAAGCCTACCAAATTCGTAGTATTCCAACAGAATACTTGATTGACAGTCAAGGTAAAATCGGAAAAATCCAATTTGGTGCTATTAGCAACGCTGATGCAGAAGCGGCTTTTAAAGAAATGAAATAAAGAAAAAATCGCGATTGTTCGCGATTTTTTTATAGTTTTTCATTGATAAAGCGGATAAATTGATTCCACCAAACCTTCAAAAAGAAGGCTTTTTCTACTTTCTTTTCAGAAACCATTTCAAAAGATGGTTTGTCGGAAGTAAGATAACCTTGGCCAATCAAATCCTGATCATCATAGGTTAGAGTACCAACAACCTTGCCTTCTTTCAATGGAGCCATTTCTGATGTTGATTTCGGTGTGAATTGGAGGGCTGGTGTAGTACCGCTTCCGATGCGTTGGACGATGGAAATATCTGACTTAGCGACAGCTGTCACATTGTCTTCTTTACCATCA
The DNA here is from genome assembly GCF_015561235.1 of Streptococcus oralis. Lineage (GTDB taxonomy): Bacteria > Bacillota > Bacilli > Lactobacillales > Streptococcaceae > Streptococcus > Streptococcus oralis_BK. The sequence continues at coordinate 427,716 of NZ_JADMTC010000001.1, forward strand.
AGAACTGTTACTTTACTATCGTTGTATGCTTCACCTTTCTGAACGACAGTTTTTAAGGCAAAGTTTGCAGAAATATAATCTAAAAGTGCAGAAGTTGCGGTAAAACGTGCATAAGGGTTGGTATCTTGTTGATCTGCATTCAGAACAACCGTAATAATACGCATCCCTTTCTCGACAGTTGTCCCAACGAATGAAGCACCAGCTTTATCAGTAGTACCTGTCTTTAGTCCATCAATACCACCACGATAGGCAGGCATTCCCTCCAACATATAGTTGGTTGAGTGGATTTCAAGTCCTGCAAAGGTAGAAGTTGGCTTTTTGGTGATTTCCAAAACTTGAGGATAATCTCGGATGAGGTTACGAGCGACTATTGCAACGTCGTAGGCACTCAACTTGTTTTCATCGTCTTTTTTAGAACCAGGATAGATATTATCGCCAAGGGTCTCATTATTTAAACCAGTAGTGTTTACAATAGTTGCATCTTGAATTCCCCATTCAAGAAGTTTAGCCCTCATCTTGTCTACAAAGTCTTTCTCAGAACCAGCAATCTTTTCTGCTAGTGCAATCGCAGCGCTGTTTGCACTGGATACCATTGTAGCCTCTAATAGTTGTTCAACAGTATAATTTCGAGCTTCCATAGGGACGTTACTCGCCTCAGAATTAGTTGTAAGTTTGTAAGGATAGTCCGAAATATCGACAGGTGTAGATAGGCTGATAGTTCCTTGTTCCAGAGCTTCATAGACCAAATAAACTGTAACCAGTTTCGTAATAGAAGCAATTTCTACAGGCTGATTTGCATCTTTTTCATAGAGGATTTTTCCAGTTGTAGCCTCGACAGCAATGGCATGTTTAGCAGCAACATCAAACTCCTGAGCAGAAACAGTAGAAACTGTTCCAAAAACAAAAAGTATTATAAAAGATAGAATTATTTTTTTCATATTAGCTTTATTTTATCATAAAGAAAAAAAATATTCTCGCTTTTATACTAAAGCCATCTTATCTTTTGAAGAAATATGATAAAATAAATAGAGGAGGATGCCTATGTTCCGTAGAAACAAATTATTTTTTTGGACAGCTGAAATTTTATTATTAACACTGATTTTCTATCTTTGGAGAGAGATGGGAGCGATTATTACTCCTTTCGTGACGGTTGTGAATACCATCATGATTCCATTTTTGTTAGGTGGATTTTTTTACTACATTACCAATCCAATCGTTACCTTCTTGGAAAAGAGATGTAAGATTCATCGTTTAATTGGTGTCTTGGTCACTCTCTGTGCTTTAATTGGTGCCATCGTTGTAGGGGTTGTTTATCTCTTACCAATTCTGATTAATCAGTTGACTAGCTTGATTATTTCTAGTCAAAACATCTATAGTAGATTGCAAGATTTGGTTATTGATTTGTCGATGAATCCTATTTTCCAAAATATTGATATCCAAAAAACCATTCAACAGTTAAATCTATCCTATGTCGATATTCTCCAAAATATCCTTAATAGCGTTAGCAATAGCTTAGGCAGTGTCCTTTCAGCCTTGTTTAGCACGGTTCTGATTCTAATTATGACCCCCGTCTTCTTGGTTTATTTCTTGTTGGATGGTCATAAGTTGCTACCTATGTTGGAACGAACTGTCTTAAAACATGACAAATTAAATCTCTCTAGCCTCTTAACCAATCTCAACGCAACTGTAGCACGTTATATCAGTGGAATTGCGATTGATGCTGTCATAATCGGATGTTTAGCTTATGTTGGTTACAGTGTTATTGGCTTGAAGTATGCCTTAGTCTTTGCTATTTTCTCTGGAATCGCAAATTTGATTCCTTATGTTGGTCCAAGTATTGGCTTGATTCCGATGGTGATTGCGAATGTATTCACGGATCCTCATCGTATGCTGATTGCGGTTGCCTATATGCTGATTATTCAGCAAATCGATGGAAATGTTCTTTATCCACGTATCGTTGGAGGGGTTATGAAAGTACACCCGATTACGATTTTGGTACTTCTCTTATTGTCAAGTAATATCTACGGCGTCATCGGGATGATTGTAGCAGTACCAACCTACTCTATTCTCAAAGAAATCACTAAGTTCTTGGCAAAATTATATAAAAATCATAAGGAAGCTAAAGAACTGGAAAAATCAGAATCCATTTAGAATCAGGGAAACCTGATTTTTTTGTGAACATAATACCGCTTGAATGAAATAAGCTTGAATTGTATAAAGAAGCAGAAGAACAGCACTTTGTAAGATACAGATTAATTCACAAAATATGTGTAAAACACTTGCAATTTAGCAGAAATTTGATAAAATAGTAAGGAAAGTTAGACTGTATTGCCTACTGTCTATCTATAAAATATATTTTATTGGAGGCTTTTACTCAAATGGCAAAAGAAAAATACGATCGTAGTAAACCACACGTTAACATTGGTACTATCGGACACGTTGACCACGGTAAAACTACTTTGACTGCAGCTATCACAACTGTTTTGGCACGTCGCTTGCCTTCAGCAGTTAACCAACCTAAAGACTATGCGTCTATCGATGCTGCTCCAGAAGAACGCGAACGCGGTATCACTATCAACACTGCGCACGTTGAGTATGAAACTGAAAAACGTCACTATGCTCACATCGACGCTCCAGGACACGCGGACTACGTTAAAAACATGATCACTGGTGCCGCTCAAATGGACGGAGCTATCCTTGTAGTAGCTTCAACTGACGGACCAATGCCACAAACTCGTGAACACATCCTTCTTTCACGTCAAGTTGGTGTTAAACACCTTATCGTCTTTATGAACAAAGTTGACTTGGTAGACGACGAAGAATTGCTTGAATTGGTTGAAATGGAAATCCGTGACCTCTTGTCAGAATACGACTTCCCAGGTGACGATCTTCCAGTTATCCAAGGTTCAGCTCTTAAAGCACTTGAAGGTGATACTAAATACGAAGATATCATCATGGAATTGATGGATACTGTTGATGAGTACATCCCAGAACCAGAACGTGATACAGATAAACCATTGCTTCTCCCAGTCGAAGACGTATTCTCAATCACTGGACGTGGTACTGTTGCTTCAGGACGTATCGACCGTGGTACTGTTCGTGTCAACGACGAAATCGAAATCGTTGGTATCAAAGACGAAACTCAAAAAGCAGTTGTTACTGGTGTTGAAATGTTCCGTAAACAACTTGATGAAGGTCTTGCCGGAGATAACGTAGGTGTACTTCTTCGTGGTATTCAACGTGACGAAATCGAACGTGGACAAGTTATCGCTAAACCAGGTTCAATCAACCCACACACTAAATTCAAAGGTGAAGTCTACATCCTTACTAAAGAAGAAGGTGGACGTCACACTCCATTCTTCAACAACTACCGTCCACAATTCTACTTCCGTACTACTGACGTTACAGGTTCAATCGAACTTCCAGCAGGTACTGAAATGGTAATGCCTGGTGATAACGTGACTATCGACGTTGAGTTGATCCACCCAATCGCCGTAGAACAAGGTACTACATTCTCTATCCGTGAGGGTGGACGTACTGTTGGTTCAGGTATGGTTACAGAAATCGAAGCTTAATTCGATTAAGTTCCCAGAAGAACAATTATTTAAGTCAGACACTAAAAGAATCTTGCCTTGCAAGGTTCTTTTTTTGTTCTTGATCTATTTAAAGTGCTCCTACTCTAGCAGTATAATCGTTTTTTTGGTATAATAAAGGTTATGGAAATCGAAAAAACCAATCGTATGAATGCGCTTTTTGAATTTTATGCTGCGCTTTTGACAGACAAGCAGATGAACTATATTGAACTCTACTATGCTGATGATTATAGTCTTGCTGAGATTGCTGAAGAGTTCGGTGTTAGTCGTCAAGCTGTTTACGACAATATCAAGCGAACAGAAAAGATTTTAGAAGACTATGAGATGAAATTACACATGTACTCAGACTACATTGTCCGCAGTCAGATTTTTGACCAGATCTTGGAGCGATATCCTAAGGATGACTTTCTGCAGGAGCAGATAGAAATTTTAACAAGCATTGATAATCGGGAGTAACCATGGGCAGTCTTGTCATTTACCAAGGAATACCTTGCAAACTATTAGCTGCAGAGGAACCATTTCCAACTCGACTACAGATTATTTCACCCAATGATATCTCCAAGGCTATGCAAGTAGGTTTTAGCTGTTGGGGATATCCAAATGAAATCATGAAAGAAGTCACACCCGAAGAACTAGAGTGTTTGCAAAATTTCGGACGATTTCCACTGAATTAAAAATAGGAGAAAATAATGGCATTTGAAAGTTTAACAGAACGTTTACAGAACGTCTTTAAAAATTTACGTAAAAAAGGAAAAATTTCTGAGGCAGATGTTCAAGAAGCAACCAAAGAGATTCGTCTAGCATTATTGGAAGCCGACGTTGCCTTGCCAGTTGTGAAGGACTTTATCAAGAAGGTTCGTGAACGTGCAGTCGGACACGAGGTTATTGATACGCTTAATCCAGCACAACAGATTATTAAAATCGTTGATGAGGAATTGACAGCTGTTTTAGGTTCCGATACGGCTGAGATTATCAAGTCTCCTAAGATTCCTACCATTATCATGATGGTCGGTTTGCAGGGGGCTGGTAAAACAACCTTTGCTGGTAAATTGGCCAACAAACTCAAGAAGGAAGAAAATGCCCGTCCTTTGATGATTGCGGCGGATATCTATCGTCCTGCTGCCATTGATCAGCTTAAAACCTTGGGGCAACAAATTGATGTGCCTGTCTTTGCACTTGGAACAGAAGTTCCAGCTGTTGAGATTGTCCGTCAAGGTTTGGAACAAGCCCAATCCAACCACAACGACTATGTTTTGATTGATACGGCGGGTCGTTTACAGATTGATGAGCTTTTGATGAATGAGCTTCGTGATGTTAAGGCCTTGGCTCAACCAAACGAAATTTTGCTCGTCGTTGATGCCATGATCGGTCAAGAAGCGGCCAATGTTGCGCGTGAGTTTAATGCTCAGTTGGAAGTGACTGGGGTTATCCTTACCAAGATTGATGGGGATACTCGTGGTGGTGCGGCTCTGTCTGTTCGTCATATCACTGGAAAACCTATCAAATTCACCGGTACAGGTGAAAAGATTACAGATATCGAAACCTTCCACCCAGACCGTATGTCAAGCCGTATCCTTGGCATGGGAGATATGCTAACTCTGATTGAGAAAGCTTCTCAAGAATACGATGAGCAAAAAGCCCTTGAAATGGCTGAGAAGATGCGAGAAAACACCTTTGATTTCAATGATTTCATCGATCAGTTGGATCAGATGCAAAACATGGGGCCGATGGAAGACTTGCTCAAGATGATTCCAGGTATGGCTAACAATCCAGCCCTGCAAAACATGAAGGTGGATGAGCGCCAGATTGCTCGCAAACGTGCTATCGTATCTTCGATGACACCTGAGGAGCGTGAAAATCCGGATTTATTAAATCCAAGTCGTCGCCGTCGTATCGCTGCAGGTTCTGGAAATACTTTTGTCGAAGTCAATAAATTCATCAAGGATTTTAACCAGGCGAAACAGCTCATGCAGGGTGTCATGTCTGGTGATATGAACAAGATGATGAAGCAGATGGGCTTCAATCCCAATAACCTTCCTAAAAACATGCCAAATATGGGAGGAATGGATATGTCTGCTCTTGAAGGAATGATGGGGCAAGGTGGAATGCCCGATATGTCAGCTCTTGGAGGAGCTGGAATGCCAGATATGAGTCAGATGTTTGGTGGTGGACTTAAAGGTAAAATTGGTGAGTTTGCCATGAAACAGTCTATGAAACGCATGGCTAACAAGATGAAAAAAGCGAAGAAGAAGCGTAAATAAAAAAAGGAAAGCAGAAATACTTTCCCTGCATATAAAAAAGAACTTTGAATCTGATTCAGAGTTCTTTTTTAGTGCGATTGGCCTATTCCCACTCAACGGTTGCAGGTGGTTTACTTGTGATATCGTAGACGATACGGTTAACGTGGTCGACTTCATTAACGATACGAACAGAGATTTTTTGAAGGACTTCCCATGGAATTTTCGCGAAATCAGCTGTCATACCATCGATAGAAGTGATCGCACGAATGGCGATGGTGTAGTCATAAGTACGACCGTCACCCATAACACCGACTGAACGAACGCCTGTGTTAACAGTAAAGTATTGCCAGATGTCACGATCAAGACCTGCTTTGGCAATTTCTTCACGAAGGATAGCATCAGACTCACGAACAGTTTCTAGTTTTTCCTCAGTGATCTCACCCATAACACGGATCGCAAGACCTGGTCCTGGGAATGGTTGGCGCCATACGATCTGGTCTGGCATACCAAGCTCTGTACCGAGGGCACGGACTTCGTCTTTATAAAGAGTGTTCAATGGTTCAATCAATTCAAATTGCATGTCTTCTGGAAGACCACCAACGTTGTGGTGCGATTTGATGGTTTGAGCAGTATCTGTACCAGACTCAATCACGTCAGTGTAAAGCGTTCCTTGAGCAAGAAATTTTACATCTTTTAGCTTACTTGCTTCGTCATCAAAGACATAAACAAACTCGTTACCGATGATTTTTCGTTTTTGCTCTGGATCAGATATGCCTGCAAGTTTATCAAGGAAACGTTTAGCAGCATCTGCTTTGACGATATTCAAACCAAACTTACCACCAAGCATCTCCATAACTTGGTCTGCTTCCCCTTTACGGAGAAGACCGTGGTCTACAAAGATACAGATCAATTGATCGCCGATTGCTTTCTGGAGAAGAACGCCAACGACAGAAGAGTCAACACCACCAGATAGACCGAGAAGGACACGCTTGTCACCTACAGTTTCACGGATTTTCTTGATCTGCATGTCGATGAAGTTGTCCATTGACCAGTCACCCTTAGCTTTACAGATGTTAAGGGCAAAGTTGCGAAGGATATCATTTCCGTACACAGAATGGCGCACTTCTGGGTGGAATTGGATGCCATAGATATGTTTATCTGGGTTTTCAATAGCTGCATAAGGACAGTCAGCAGAAGTACCAGTACGAACAAAATCAGCTGGAATTTCTGTTACAGCATCGCCATGGCTCATCAAAACAATCTGTTCTTCAGGAGTTCCTTCAAAGAGGGCAGAAGGGGTATGGGTAAGTGGTGATTGGCCATACTCGCGGTTACCAGCATCACCTGCAGGGACAACTTTTCCTCCAAGTTTATGAGTTAAAAGTTGCATACCATAGCAGATTCCCAAAATTGGAATGCCAAGTTCAAAAATTTCTGGGTCAATATCAAATGAACCATCTTCGTATACAGAGTTTGGTCCACCAGAGAGGATGATCCCTACAGGGTTAATCGCACGAACCTCTGCGGCTGAGATTTTATGACTTTTTAGCTCTGAAAAAACACCAATTTCACGAATACGGCGTGAAATCAGCTGGTTGTATTGGCTACCATAGTCCAGCACGATGATTTTTTCGACATCTTGCAAATCAGTTGAAATGTTGCTCATCTTTTTCCTTTCTCAAAAGAAATATCTTTTTCAATATTCTATCACAAATAGGGGCGAATTACCAACTAAACAAGGCAAAGTTTGACTTTTTATTAGCAAATACGGTACAATGGAGAAAATAAAGAAAAGAAGTGAGAATCATGTTACCAGCTTATATGAAAATCCACGATCAGATCAAAAAGGATATAGATGAGCATCATTGGAAAATTGGTGAGAGACTTCCAAGTGAGCGAGATTTAGCTGAACAGTTTCAGGTTAGCCGGATGACATTACGCCAAGCTATCTCTCTCTTGGTTGAGGAAGGAGTTTTGGAGCGTCGTGTAGGAAGTGGGACTTTTGTCTCTAGCACTCGTGTCCAAGAAAAAATGCGGGGTACAACCAGTTTTACGGAGATTGTCAAATCTCAAGGTAAAGTCCCTTCTAGCCAACTCATTTCTTACAGAAGAACCATTCCAAATGAGCAAGAGGTCGCTAAGCTAGGGATTACTCCGACAGAGAATATTATTCGCATGGAACGGGTACGTTACGCTGACCAAGTTCCGCTAGTCTATGAAGTCGCATCCATTCCTGAGAAATTTATTAAGGATTTCAAAAAAGAAGAAATCACCAGTCATTTCTTCCAAACGTTGCAGCAACATGGCTACCGGATTGGCAAATCCCAACAGACCATTTATGCGAGATTGGCTAAGGAAAAAATTGCTCACTATCTAGAAGTTGAAAAGGGGCATGCCATTTTAGCCTTGACTCAGGTCTCTTATCTTGAAGATGGGACGGCTTTCGAGTATGTAAAGAGCCAATACGTTGGTGAACGCTTTGAATTTTATCTTGAAAATAACTAGTCTAGAAAGGCTAGTTTTTTGTTTTAGAAAAGATTAGAATTGTCAAAACAATCTGTCTAGGCTTGATTTTATCTATTATTTACTATAAAATGAGAAGGAAAAACGTCAAACTTTTATATTGCAAATAGGAGAAAAAATGACAAAAACATTAAAACGTCCTGAGGTTTTATCACCTGCAGGGACTTTAGAGAAGCTGAAAGTAGCTGTTCAATATGGTGCGGACGCAGTCTTCATCGGTGGACAGGCCTATGGTCTTCGTAGCCGTGCAGGAAACTTCACCTTTGAACAGATGGAAGAAGGAGTCCAGTTTGCTGCTAAGTACGGTGCAAAGGTCTATGTGGCTGCTAACATGGTTATGCACGAAGGAAATGAAGCTGGTGCTGGAGAATGGTTCCGTAAGTTGCGCGACATCGGGATTGCCGCAGTTATCGTGTCAGATCCGGCCTTGATTATGATTGCAGCAACAGAAGCACCAGGTCTTGAAATCCACCTTTCAACCCAAGCCAGTGCGACCAACTATGAAACTCTTGAGTTCTGGAAAGAACTTGGTCTAACTCGTGTGGTTTTGGCTCGTGAAGTTTCAATGGAAGAATTGGCAGAGATTCGCAAACGTACAGATGTCGAGATTGAAGCATTTGTCCATGGGGCCATGTGTATTTCTTACTCAGGTCGTTGTACGCTTTCAAACCACATGAGTATGCGTGATGCTAACCGTGGTGGTTGTTCTCAATCTTGCCGTTGGAAATACGACCTCTACGACATGCCATTCGGCCAAGAACGTAAGAGCCTTAAAGGTGAAATCCCAGAAGAATTTTCGATGTCTGCCGTAGATATGTCTATGATTGACCATATCCCAGATATGATTGAAAATGGTGTAGACAGTCTTAAGATCGAAGGTCGTATGAAGTCTATTCACTATGTTTCAACAGTAACAAACTGCTACAAGGCGGCTGTGGATGCTTATCTCGAAAGTCCTGAAAAGTTTGAGGCCATCAAACAGGACTTGGTGGACGAGATGTGGAAGGTTGCCCAGCGTGAATTGGCAACTGGATTCTACTATGGTACACCGTCTGAGAATGAGCAGTTATTTGGTGCTCGCCGTAAGATTCCTGAGTACAAGTTTGTCGCTGAAGTGGTTGCGTATGATGATGCGACTCAAACGGCAACCATTCGTCAACGGAATGTCATCAACGAAGGCGATCAAGTCGAGTTTTATGGACCAGGTTTCCGTCATTTTGAGACTTATATCGAAGACCTTCATGATGCCAAGGGCAATAAAATCGACCGTGCTCCAAATCCAATGGAACTTTTGACCATTAAGGTTCCACAACCTGTTCAAGCAGGGGACATGGTCCGCGCGCTCAAGGAAGGTCTTATCAATCTCTATAAGGAAGACGGGACAAGCGTTACAGTTCGTGCCTAGAGAAGGAAAAGTGAATGAATCAAGCACAAGGTTTGTTAGTTGATGATGAAGGCAGATGTGTTCATTATCATGGCGAAAAGGACATCGTTTCTCTTCAGTGCTATGAGTGTAAAAAATATTATGCTTGTTATCGGTGCCACAATGCTATAGAAACGCATGTGTTTTCGCCCTATCCCTTGGCGCTTTCTGAGGATCGACCGATTTTATGTGGGGCTTGTAAGAGGACAATGACTTTCCAAGAATACCAAAAACAGATGGCTTGTCCGTACTGCAGTGCTCCATTTAATCCAGGTTGCAAACTACATCATTCATTTTATTTTAAATAGACAAAAATAGATCCATGCTTTAAGCTTGGGTCTTTCATTATGTTTCAGAAAAATTAGAAAAAATACGGAATTTCTCACCTTAAAAAGAGAACTTTTCCATATAATAGTACTAAAAATAGTAAAATTAGAAATTAATTATCTTAAACGCTTTCAATGTTAGTAAAAAGTTGACAAAAACAAATTTTAGGACTAAACTAAGGAAGTAAATTTAAATAAAAAGGAGAATTCATCATGAATTTAACATTTTTCGGTCTATGTCTTGCCTGTATGGGTGTATCCCTTGCAGAAGGATTTTTGATGAACGGTTTGTTCAAGTCTGCAGCACGCCAACCAGACATCATCCCACAATTGCGTAGTTTGATGATCATGGGGATTGCCTTTATCGAAGGAACATTCTTTGTAACCTTGGCGATGTCATTTGTCATTAAATAGACAACTCTATTTAGAAATGGAGGTGTCAAACCATGGAAGAAAGTTTGAATCCAACCGTTAATATTGGACCAATATCCTTTGATTTGACCCTGCTTGCCATGTCTCTTGTAACTGTTTTGATGGTTTTTGCCTTTGTCTACTGGGCAAGTCGTAAAATGACCATCCGTCCAAAGGGCAAACAAAATGCTCTTGAGATGATTTACGACTTTGTGATTGGTTTTACCAAACCAAACATTGGAGAATCATACATCAAGGATTATTCCTTATTTCTGTTTTCTCTATTTCTGTTTATCTTGGTTGCCAATAATATCGGCTTAATGGCAAAAGTACAAACAACAAACGGTTATAACTTGTGGACTTCCCCAACAGCCAACCTTGGATACGATTTATCCCTATCATTCTTGATCACTTTGATCGCCCATGTAGAAGGAGTTCGTCGTAGAGGCGTTAAAGAATATTTGAGAGCATTTGTTACACCTGGCTTTATGACTCCGATGAACATTTTAGAAGAGTTCACCAATTTTGCTTCCTTGGCGATTCGGATCTACGGAAATATTTTTGCCGGTGAGGTCTTAGCTGGATTGCTATTAGCCTTGTCACAAAATGCTTTGTATTGGTATCCTTTTGCCTTTATCGCAAACATGTTATGGACAGCCTTTTCGATTTTCATTTCATGTATTCAAGCCTATGTCTTTACCATGTTGTCATCGATGTACATTGGTAAGAAGATAAATGCTGGGGAAGAGTAAGTAGAGGAGGATTAGAAGATGGATTTAACTATTAGTACCATTATTGGTGACTTTATTCTTATCGCTGGTTCCTTCCTTTTATTAATTTTTTTAGTGAAAAAATATGCCTGGGGAAATCTTACCAATATTTTAGATGAACGTGCTGAAAAAATTTCTTCAGATATTGACGGAGCAGAAGCTGCCCGTAAGAAGGCCGAAGAACTCGCTAGCAAACGTGAAGCTGAGTTGGCAGGTAGCCGTTCGGAAGCTAAGACAATTATCGAGAATGCAAAGGAAACAGCTGAGAAAAGTAGAGCTGACATCTTGGCTGAGGCGAAACTGGAAGCAGGACGCTTGAAAGAAAAAGCTAACCAAGAAATTGCTCAAAATAAAGCGGAAGCTTTACAAAGCGTTAAGGGTGAGGTAGCAGATTTGACGATTAGTCTCGCTGGTAAAATCATCTCACAAAACCTTGACGGACAAGCCCATAAAGAACTCATTGATCAGTACATCGATCAGCTAGGAGAAGCTTAATGGACAAAAAGACAGTAAAGGTAATTGAAAAATACAGCATGCCTTTTGTCCAATTGGTGATTGAAAAGGGAGAAGAAGACCGTATCTTTTCTGACTTAGCTCAAATCAAGCAAGTCGCAGAAGAAACAGACTTGCCTTCTTTTTTAGGTCAAGTGGCAGTAGGTGAGTCGGATAAGGAAAAAACCGTTCGTTTCTTCCAAGACTCAGTGTCACCATTAATGCAAAACTTTTTTCAGGTGCTGCTATACAATCACAGAGCAAATTTATTTTATGAAGTAATTGTAGATTGTTTGAGTCGACTTGAAAAAGAAACGAATCGATTTGAAGTAACGATTGCCTCCGCTCATCCATTAACAGATGACCAGAAGGCGCGATTGCTTCCTTTGATTGAGAAAAAAATGTCTCTGAAAGTTCGGACTATCAAAGAACAAATCGATGAAAGTCTCATTGGTGGTTTTGTCATTTTTGCCAATCACAAGACAATTGATGTGAGTATTAAACAGCAACTTCGTGTTGTTAAAGAAAATTTGAAATAGAAAGTGGTGTTCTTTTGGCAATTAACGCACAAGAAATCAGCGCTTTAATTAAGCAACAAATTGAAAATTTCAAACCCATTTTTGATGTGACTGAAACTGGTGTTGTAACCTATATCGGGGACGGTATTGCGCGTGCCCACGGCCTTGAAAATGCCATGAGTGGAGAGCTCTTGATTTTTGAAAACGGCTCTTATGGTATGGCGCAAAACTTGGAATCAACAGACGTTGGGATCATCATTCTCGGTGACTTCACGGATATCCGTGAAGGAGACACTATCCGTCGCACGGGTAAAATCATGGAAGTTCCTGTCGGTGATAACTTGATTGGACGTGTTGTGGATCCACTTGGTCGTCCCGTTGATGGTCTCGGAGAAATCCATACTGACAAGACTCGTCCAGTAGAAGCACCAGCTCCTGGTGTTATGGAGCGTAAGTCTGTATCAGAACCATTGCAAACAGGTTTGAAAGCTATTGACGCCCTTGTACCGATTGGTCGTGGTCAGCGTGAGCTGATCATTGGTGACCGTCAGACAGGGAAAACAACCATTGCAATCGATACCATCTTGAACCAAAAAGGGCAAGATATGATATGTATCTATGTAGCGATTGGACAAAAAGAATCAACAGTTCGTACGCAAGTAGAAACACTTCGTCAGTACGGTGCCTTGGACTACACAATCGTTGTGACAGCCTCTGCTTCACAACCATCTCCATTGCTCTTCCTAGCTCCTTATGCCGGAGTTGCTATGGCGGAAGAATTTATGTACCAAGGCAAGCATGTTTTGATCGTTTACGATGATCTTTCAAAACAAGCGGTCGCTTATCGTGAGCTTTCCCTCTTGCTTCGTCGTCCACCAGGTCGTGAAGCCTTCCCAGGGGATGTTTTCTACCTTCACAGCCGTTTGCTTGAGCGCTCAGCTAAAGTTTCTGATGAGCTTGGTGGTGGATCTATTACAGCTCTACCATTTATCGAGACACAAGCGGGAGATATCTCTGCCTATATCGCAACCAACGTGATTTCTATCACTGATGGACAAATCTTCCTTGGTGATGGTCTCTTCAATGCGGGTATTCGTCCAGCCATTGATGCGGGTTCATCTGTATCCCGTGTAGGTGGTTCGGCACAGATTAAAGCCATGAAGAAAGTTGCTGGTACACTTCGTATCGACCTTGCTTCATACCGTGAGTTGGAAGCCTTCACTAAGTTTGGTTCTGACTTGGATGCAGCAACACAGGCTAAGTTAAACCGTGGACGTCGTACTGTGGAAGTATTGAAACAACCTGTCCATAAACCACTACCTGTTGAGAAACAAGTAACCATTCTCTATGCTTTGACACATGGTTTTTTGGATACGATTCCTGTAGATGACATTGTTCGTTTTGAGGAAGAGTTCCATACTTTCTTTGATGCTCATTATCCAGAGATTTTGGAAACCATTCGTGAAACAAAAGACTTGCCAGAAGAAGCGGTCTTGGATGCTGCGATTACAGAGTTTCTCAATCAATCCAGCTTCCAATAAGAATAGAGGTGTCAGATGGCAGTATCTCTAAATGATATTAAAACAAAAATCGCCTCAACCAAAAATACGAGTCAAATCACTAATGCCATGCAAATGGTATCGGCTGCCAAGTTAGGTCGCTCTGAAGAAGCAGCGCGCAACTTTCAAGTTTACGCTCAGAAGGTCCGTAAGCTTTTGACGGATATTCTGCATGGTAACGGATCTGGTGGTTCAACCAATCCGATGCTCATCAGTCGCCCAGTTAAGAAAACAGGCTATATCGTTATCACTTCAGACCGTGGCTTGGTTGGAGGTTATAATGCTTCCATCCTTAAAGCCGTTATGGAGTTGAAAGAAGAATACCATCCAGATGGTAAAGATTTTGAGATAATCTGTATTGGTGGTATGGGAGCTGATTTCTTTAAGGCTCGTGCTATTCAGCCAATCTATGAACTACGTGGCTTGGCGGATCAACCTAGTTTTGATGAAGTTCGTAAAATTATTTCAAAAACGATTGAGATGTACCAAAACGAACTTTTTGATGAATTGTACGTCTGCTATAACCATCATGTCAATACTCTCACAAGTCAAATGCGTGTGGAACAAATGCTTCCGATTGTTGACTTGGATCCAAATGAAGCGGATGAAGAGTATAGCTTAACCTTTGAGTTGGAAACGAGCCGTGATGAGATTCTAGAGCAGTTGTTGCCACAGTATGCTGAAAGTATGATTTACGGGGCTATTATCGATGCCAAGACAGCTGAAAATGCTGCAGGTATGACAGCCATGCAAACGGCGACCGATAATGCCAAAAAGGTCATCAATGATTTGACAATCCAGTATAACCGTGCTAGACAGGCGGCGATTACACAAGAAATTACAGAAATCGTAGCGGGGGCTAGTGCCTTAGAATAAGGCTTTGCCTCCCTCGTATTAAAATGAACTTATACTCAATGAAAATCAAAGAGCAAACTAGGAAGCTAGCCGCAGGCTGTACTTGAGTACGGCAAGGCGACGCTGACGTGGTTTGAATTTGATTTTCGAAGAGTATTAGGACCTAGTTGAACTAGGAACCGACAGTATCTTATATAGAATAGGAGAAGGAGATGAGTTCAGGTAAAATTGCTCAGGTTATCGGCCCCGTTGTAGACGTCTTGTTTGCAGCAGGGGAAACACTTCCTGAGATTAATAATGCACTTGTCGTCTACAAAAATGACGAAAGAAAAACAAAAATCGTCCTTGAAGTAGCCTTGGAGTTGGGTGATGGTATGGTCCGTACGATCGCCATGGAATCAACAGATGGTTTGACTCGTGGAATGGAAGTTTTGGACACAGGCCGTCCAATCTCCGTGCCAGTAGGTAAAGAAACTTTGGGACGTGTCTTCAACGTTTTGGGAGATACCATTGACTTGGATGCTCCTTTCGCTGAAGACGCTGAGCGTCAGCCAATTCATAAGAAAGCTCCAACTTTTGATGAATTGTCTACCTCATCTGAAATCTTGGAAACAGGGATCAAGGTTATCGACCTTCTTGCCCCTTACCTTAAAGGTGGGAAAGTTGGACTCTTCGGTGGTGCCGGAGTTGGTAAAACAGTTTTGATCCAAGAATTGATTCACAACATTGCCCAAGAACACGGTGGTATTTCAGTATTTACCGGTGTTGGGGAACGTACTCGTGAGGGGAACGACCTTTACTGGGAAATGAAAGAATCAGGCGTTATCGAGAAAACAGCCATGGTATTTGGTCAGATGAATGAACCACCTGGAGCACGTATGCGTGTTGCCCTTACTGGTTTGACAATTGCCGAATACTTCCGTGATGTAGAAGGCCAAGATGTGCTTCTCTTTATCGACAATATCTTCCGTTTCACTCAAGCTGGTTCAGAAGTATCTGCCCTTTTGGGTCGTATGCCTTCAGCCGTTGGTTACCAGCCAACACTTGCTACTGAAATGGGTCAATTGCAAGAGCGTATCACGTCAACTAAGAAGGGTTCTGTAACCTCTATCCAAGCCATCTATGTGCCTGCGGATGACTATACTGACCCGGCGCCAGCAACAGCCTTCGCTCACTTGGATTCAACAACAAACTTGGAACGTAAGTTGGTACAGTTGGGTATCTACCCAGCCGTTGATCCGTTGGCTTCAAGCTCTCGTGCCTTGGCACCTGAGATTGTTGGTGAGGAGCACTATGCAGTTGCTGCGGAAGTCAAACGTGTCCTTCAACGTTACCATGAATTGCAAGATATCATTGCTATCCTTGGTATGGATGAACTTTCTGATGAAGAAAAAACCTTGGTTGCACGTGCCCGTCGTATCCAGTTCTTCTTGTCTCAAAACTTTAACGTTGCAGAACAATTTACTGGTCAACCTGGTTCTTATGTACCAGTAGCGGAAACAGTTCGTGGCTTTAAGGAAATTCTTGAAGGAAAACATGACCAGCTACCAGAAGATGCCTTCCGTGGTGTCGGTTCAATCGAAGACGTCATTGCTAAGGCAGAAAAAATGGGATTTTAAGAGGTGATCTATGGCTCATTTAACTGTCCAGATCGTGACACCAGATGGCCTCGTCTATGATCACCATGCCAGCTTTGTATCGGTACGAACTCTGGATGGTGAGATGGGGATCTTGCCACGACATGAAAATATGATTGCGGTTTTAGCGGTTGATGAAGTGAAGGTGAAACGTATCGATGATGATACTCATGTGAACTGGATTGCAGTGAACGGAGGAATTATCGAGATTGCTAATGATATCATTACTATTGTAGCAGACTCAGCAGAGCGTGCTCGTGATATTGATATCAGTCGGGCAGAACGTGCGAAACTTCGAGCTGAACGAGAAATCGAAGAAGCTCATGACAAGCATTTGATTGACCAAGAACGTCGTGCAAAAATCGCATTGCAACGTGCTATCAACCGTATCAATGTCGGAAATAGACTATAAAAAAATGAACTTGAAACTCAAGTTCATTTTTTTTAATGTGGGAAGTTGATGCAGACTCCTTCAGGGACATGGAAGTCGTTAGAAAGCTCTGCAAGACGACCACTTTTAGGATTGCGCTTAAAGACGGTTGCGTTATCAGAATCTTGATGAACAGCAATGAGAAACTCTTGATCAGGACTCAGGTCGAAATCACGTGGATTTTTACCATGGCTTGGTACAATCTCTAATAATTCCAAGCTACCATCAGCGAGGATTGTATAGACTGCAATGGAATCATGACCTCGGTTGGATGCATAGAGGTATTTGCCATCTTTTGAAAGACGAATGGCAGCAGTAGCATTAAAGCCTTCGTATCCATCTGGTAAGGTTGAAATAACTTGCATGCGTTCAAATTCACCAACCCCATCATAAATCAAGACCTCTATCGTACTATTAAGTTCGCAGATGAGATAGGCAATCTTATAGTGATGGTGGAAAACGATGTGGCGAGCACCTGCTCCAGCTTGGCTATGATAAGTATAGAGTTTACTTAGTTTTCCTTCTGGACTGACATCGTAGGTCGTTACTTCATCCGTACCTAGATCACATGTGACGAGATACTGGTCAGGTGTTAGATCTGTAAAGTGGACATGAGGAGAAGTTTGATTTTCATGAGGACCTTGTCCACTATGCTGAACTAGATCCGTTTGGATAAGGCTACCATCCGTTTGACGTTTATAAACCAGAACTTGACCCCTATGATAGTTGGCCCCATAAACGAGACCACGCTTTTCATCCACTGCCACATAACAATGGGGAGCGCCTTCTTCAACCACATGATTTAGCAAAGCGCCATCTGTCTTGTAAGCAGCGATTCCGCCTAAGCCATCCTGACTCCCTACGGTGTATAAGTGTTGCTGTTGGTCAAAGGCAAGGTAGGTTGGACTTGGTTCAGCAGCAAAGAGTTCAAGATTTTCAAGCTGGCCTGTTTCTGTATCAAAATCTGCCTTGTAAATCCCTTTAGATAAGCGACGAGTGTAAGTTCCAAAATAAACAGTTTCTTTCATGTCCATACCTCTTAATAATGATAAGTTCATTATACCACAAAATGGCAGTCATGAAGCACTAGATTCATTCATGTAAGCACTTTAAAAAAGAGTTATTTTAGTCTAAAAATGGTATAATGAGAGAATGACAGAAAGGATGTATTTATGGAACATAAAGAGAAACATTTTAGCCTATCCTGGTTCTTCAAGTGGTTTTTAGATAACAAAGCTATCACCGTATTTTTAGTAACCTTGTTACTGGGGCTGAACATTTTCATTCTAAGTAAGATTAGTTTTATTTTTTTACCCGTTTTAGACTTTTTAGGGGTTGTCATGTTGCCAGTTATTTTATCTGGTTTACTTTATTACCTCCTTAATCCGATTGTGGACTGGATGGAGAAGCACAAGATCAATCGTGTTCTTGCCATTAGTATTGTTTTTGTCATTATCGGACTCTTTATCATTTGGGGATTGGCAGTCGCAATTCCTAATCTGCAACGTCAAGTCTTAAATTTTGCGAAGAATGTGCCGACATACCTGGAAGATGCTGATAAGGTGATCAATGACCTTGTAACCAAACGCTTGCCAGATGATTTTAGACCACAGTTGGAGCAGGTTCTTTCCAATGTTTCTAGTGAGGCGACCATGTGGGCCAGCAAAATCTCTTCTCAAGCTGTTAACTGGGTTAGCGCCTTTATCAGTAGCGTTTCCCAGGTCATTGTTGCGGTTATTATCGTACCCTTCATGCTCTTTTATCTTTTGAGAGATGGGAAAGGCTTGCGAGATTACCTGACTAAATTCATCCCAAACAAGTTAAAAGAACCTGTCGGACAAGTTTTGTCAGATGTTAATAAACAGTTGTCAAACTATGTTAGAGGGCAGGTTACAGTTGCTATTATCGTGGCAATTATGTTTATTATCTTCTTTAAGATTATTGGTCTCAGATATGCTGTGACTCTTGGTATTACGGCTGGTATCCTCAATCTAGTACCTTACTTGGGTAGTTTTCTAGCGATGTTGCCTGCTCTGGTTTTGGGCTTAATAGCGGGGCCTGTCATGCTTTTGAAAGTGATTATTGTCTTTATTGTTGAACAAACGATTGAAGGTCGCTTCGTTTCTCCACTTATTTTAGGTAGTCAGCTAAACATCCATCCCATCAATGTCCTCTTTGTTCTCCTAACTTCAGGATCCATGTTTGGTATTTGGGGAGTCTTGCTGGGAATTCCTGTCTATGCTTCTGCCAAGGTCGTTATCTCAGCTATCTTTAACTGGTATAAAAAAGTCAGCGGTCTGTATGAAGAAGAAGGGGAGGAAATCAAGAGTGAACAATAGTCAACGCATGCTCCAGGCTTTGGATGAACAGGATTTAACCAAAGCGAATCAGTTTTTTCACAAAGCCCTCGAAACAGATTCAAGTGAGGTTCTCTATGAACTAGCAAGCTATCTAGAGAGAATTGGCTTTTATCCTCAAGCGAAAGAAATTTACCAACATATCGTTTCAGAATTTCCAGAAGTGAATCTGAACTTAGCCAGCATTGCTAGCGAGGATGGCAATGTTGAGGAAGCCTTTGCTTACCTTGAGGAAATCACACCCGAAAGTGACTGGTACGTGTCGGCTTTGGCCTTGAAGGCTGACCTCTATCAGTTGGAAGGATTGACAGATGTAGCGCGTGAAAAGTTACTGGAAGCCTTAAATTACTCAGATGATGCCTTATTAGTTTTCGGTTTGGCTGAGTTGGATAGCGAGCTAGGGAATTATCAGGAAGCGATTCAGGGCTATGCTCAATTAGACAATCGCTCTATCTATGAGCAAACGGGTGTCTCAACCTATCAGCGAATTGGCTACGCTTATGCCCAGTTAGGTAAGTTTGAAGCTGCAACTGAATTCTTAGAAAAAGCTTTAGAATTAGAATACGATGACCAAACTGCCTTTGAACTGGCTAGTCTTTACTTTGACCAAGAAGAGTATCAAAAATCTGTTCTTTACTTTAAGCAGATTGATACCATTTCACCTGATTTTGAAGGATATGAATATGGTTATAGTCAAGCTTTGCATAAGGAACATCAGGTGGAAGATGCACTTCGTATCGCTAAACAAGGTTTGGAGAAAAATCCATTTGAAACTCGGCTCTTGCTTGCTGCTTCACAGTTTTCGTATGAATTGCATGATCCTAGTAGTGCAGAGCAGTTTCTCCTTACTGCCAAAGGAGATGCAGAGGATACAGAAGAAATTTTCCTTCGCCTTGCAACCATTTATATGGAACAAGAACGGTTTGAGGACATCATCGCTCTCCAAAGTCAAGAACCTGAAAATCTCTTGACCAAGTGGATGATTGCCCGTTCTTACCAGGAAATCGAGGATTTAGATAAGGCCTATGAACTCTATCAACAACTATCGTCTGATCTCAAGGAGAATCCTGAATTTCTGGAGCAGTATACTTATCTTTTACGTGAATTGGGGTATTTTGAAGAAGCCAAAGTGCAAGCTGAAGCTTATTTAAAACTCGTTCCAGATGATGTTCAAATGCAAGAACTCTTAGAAACACTTTAAAAGTTATCTCTCTAAAAGAACGTATCCGTCAATTTGGCAGATACGTTTTTTTGAAAAATAGAATTTTTTTACAAAAACCCTTGCTAAATTGTTTATTTATGCTATAATAGGAACAATAATTTTTAGGAGGTGCAGTATGTCTTATATGTTTGAGATATTACCAAGTTTATTGAACGGTGCAAGTATGACTCTTCAAGTCTTTGCTCTGGTCTTGATATTTTCAATTCCTTTAGGTATTGTCGTTGCCTTTGCTTTGCAAGTTCGCTGGAAACCCCTCCATTATCTGATTGACCTTTATATTTGGGTGATGCGAGGGACTCCCTTGCTCTTGCAATTAATCTTTATTTACTATGTTCTCCCTAGAATTGGGATACGTTTAGATCGTTTGCCTGCTGCTGTAATCGCTTTTGTATTGAACTATGCAGCCTACTTTGCTGAAATTTTTCGTGGAGGGATTGAAACCATTCCAAAGGGGCAGTATGAGGCTGCTAAGGTCTTGAAGTTTAGTCCATTTGACACAGTGCGCTATATTATTTTGCCTCAGGTTACAAAGATTGTCTTACCGAGCGTCTTTAATGAAATTATGAGTTTGGTCAAGGATACTTCATTGGTTTATGCCCTTGGGATTTCAGATTTGATTTTGGCTAGTCGGACAGCAGCCAATCGGGATGCCAGTCTTGTTCCTATGTTTTTAGCCGGAGCGATTTATTTGATTATGATTGGTCTTGTAACTATTGTTGCGAAAAAACTTGAGAAGAAGTACAGTTATTACAGATAGGAGGATTGCTATGTTAGAATTACGAAACATCAACAAGGCCTTTGGTGGCAAACAAATCTTAACCAACTTCAGCCTATCAATTCCTGAAAAGCAAATCCTTGCAATCGTAGGTCCATCAGGAGGCGGAAAGACAACCCTATTACGTATGCTAGCTGGACTGGAGACCATCGATTCTGGAGAAATCTACTATAATGGTGAATCTCTAGCTATAGATGAATTGGAAAAGCGTAATCTACTAGGATTTGTCTTCCAAGATTTTCAACTCTTTCCGCATTTGTCAGTTTTAGATAACTTAACTCTGTCGCCTATAAAAACAATGAATATGGAGAAGGAAGTTGCTGAGAAGAAGGCGCGTGGTTTGTTAGAACAACTTGGGTTAGCTGGGCATGCAGATGCCTTCCCTTTCTCACTTTCAGGTGGGCAAAAACAACGGGTGGCCTTAGCACGCGCCATGATGATAAACCCAGAAATTATTGGATATGATGAGCCGACATCAGCCTTAGATCCTGAGTTACGATTGGAAGTAGAAAAACTTATCCTTCAAAATAAAGAGCGTGGGATGACTCAGATTGTTGTTACCCACGACCTTCAGTTTGCGGAAAATATTGCTGATCAGATCCTTAAGGTTGATCCAAAATAGGAGTAGGAGGTGTCTATGAAGAGAAAGAAAATTGCCCTTGTACTTGTTCTGTTCTTTAGCTTCTTCCTGACGGCTTGTACTCAGAAGGCAAGTGATCCAAATCAGGATAATTGGGCCAAATATCAAAAGCAGGGTAGCATTACCATTGGCTTTGACAATACCTTTGTTCCCATGGGATTTGAGGAAAAGAATGGCCAGTACGCGGGCTTTGATATTGACCTAGCCCAAGCTGTTTCTGAAAAGCTAGGAATTCAGATTAAATTTCAACCCATCGACTGGGATATGAAAGAAACCGAATTACAAAATGGTACTATTGATGCCATCTGGAATGGCTATACAGCTACAGATGAACGGAAAGAGAAGGTTGCTTTTACCATTCCTTACATGGAAAATCAACAAGTTTTGGTCTCTAAAAAGTCTCAAAATATCCACTCAGTTCAGGATATGACTGACAAAGTTTTAGGGGCCCAGGCTGGATCTTCTGGTTATTTGGACTTTGAAGCGCAGCCGGACTTACTAAAAAATCATGTCAAAGACCAGAAGGCAAATCAATACCAAAGTTTCAATGAAGCCTTAATTGATTTGAAAAATGATCGGATTGATGCCTTGTTGATTGACCGGGTATATGCCAATTATTATCTCCAGTCTGAAGGAATATTAAATGACTACAATGTCTTTTCAGCTGGATTTGAAAGTGAAGCTTTTGCAGTGGGTGTTAGACCTGCTGATAAAACTTTGCTAGATGCATTGAACCAAGCCTTTATCTCGCTATACCAAGAAGGAAAATTCCAGGAAATCAGCCAGAAATGGTTTGGGGAAGATGTAGCCACCAGTCAAGTTAAAAATCAAGAATAAGAAAAAGAGATTGAGTTTTTCCTCAGTCTCTTTTTGCATCGAAAAATCCTCTGGCAAGTACCAGAGGATAAGGGGTTATTTCATTGTTGGGAAGAGCAATACATCACGGATAGTAGTTGTATCAGTGAGGAGCATGCAGAGACGGTCGATACCGATTCCCAAACCACCTGTTGGAGGCATACCGTATTCAAGAGCCTCAATGTAGTCGTAGTCGATGCCTGTTGCTTCATCATCACCAAGCTCTTTAGCTTTAGCTTGAGCTTCAAAACGGCTAAGCTGATCAATTGGGTCGTTCAACTCAGTAAAGGCGTTACCGTATTCCTTGGTCATAATGAAGAGCTCAAAGCGGTCAGTAAAGCGGTCGTCTTCAGGGTTCTTCTTAGCAAGTGGAGACACAGCTACTGGATGACCATAGACAAAGGTTGGTTGAATCAAGGTTTCTTCAACGAACTCTTCAAAGAAGGCGTTGATAATGTGACCAACTTCAGTGTAGTGTTTCTCAACTGGAACTTTCTTCTCAGCAGCGATAGCTTTAGCTTCCTCGAAAGTCATGTCTTGCCAGAAGTCTACACCAGTAATTTCCTTGATAGCATCTACCATGTGAACGCGTTTGAATGGTTCGTTGATTTTGATTTCAGTTCCTTGGTAGTTAACTGGACCATCACCCTTAACTGCCTTAGCAGCGTGTTGGATAATACCTTCCGTCAAGTCCATGATATCTTGGAAGTCTGCATAAGCTTGGTAAACCTCGATAGAAGTAAACTCAGGGTTATGAGTAGCGTCCATTCCTTCGTTACGGAAGATACGGCCAATTTCATAGACTCGTTCCATACCACCAACGATAAGACGTTTTAAGTGAAGCTCAGTCGCGATACGAAGGACCATATCAATGTTTTGGGCATTGTGGTGAGTGATAAATGGACGGGCAGCAGCACCACCGGCTTCATTATGAAGAACAGGTGTTTCCACTTCAAGGAAACCTTTTTGGTCTAGATAACGACGGATTTCAGAGATGATTTTTGAACGAGTGACAAAGCGTTCAAAGCTTTCACGATTAGAAATCAAGTCAAGGTAACGTTTACGATAAATTGTTTCAACGTCTGTCAAACCGTGGAATTTCTCAGGAAGCGGGCGAAGTGCTTTAGACAAGTGTGTGATGTGTGTGGCCTTGATAGAGAGCTCTCCCATATCAGTACGCATGACTTCACCTTCGACACCAAGGAAGTCACCAAGGTCTGCTTTTTTGAAGATTTCGTAGTTTTCTTCGCCAACTTCGTCTTTACGAACGTAGATCTGGATTTGACCTTCTCGGTCTTGAAGATGGGCAAAGCCAACTTTTCCTTTTCCACGTTTAGTTACTAAGCGTCCAGCGATAGTAGCAGTTTCATTTAATTCATGTAATTGTTCTTTATCAAGTTCTGCAAATTTATCTTTTAGTTCTTGTGAGTTAGCAGTACGTTCAAAACGTTTTCCGAAGGGATCGATTCCTTGTTCACGGAGCGCAGCCATTTTTTCACGGCGAACGATCTGCTGGTCATTTAGTTCTTCCATATGTTCTGTAGACATGGGTTCCTCCTAATTTTACTCAAAATTTGATACGATGAGTCATTTTTTGCGATACTCCCATTTTATCATAAATAGCAGAGAAATTCACGGATATTCTTTGAAAACTAAAAAGAACTTGACTATTAAGATCAAGTTCCATTATTTTTCTTGATAGGAAGTGTCATTCCATCTTTCCAGAGTGAAGGTTTCAAAATTCTCGGTCTCTAAAACTGTCAGACTAGCATTGGCCAAGCCTCCTTCTTTGCGGAGGTGAGCTTCTTTATAGCCTAAGAGAGTGCGTAGACTAGCAGTGAGGTTGGCCCCATGACCAACGATTAGAATGTTTTCTGCCGTACTTCCTTTCAGAGATTTGATAAACTGAATGGTTCGCTGAGTCGTAG
Organism: Streptococcus oralis; assembly: GCF_015561235.1. Taxonomy (GTDB): domain Bacteria; phylum Bacillota; class Bacilli; order Lactobacillales; family Streptococcaceae; genus Streptococcus; species Streptococcus oralis_BK. The sequence goes on from NZ_JADMTC010000001.1 coordinate 452,270, forward strand.
AGTAGAGAGATTCGGCTTCAAACATCCTCGTATCAAACTGAGCTAGATTAGAGCGAAAGGCCTTGATTTGTTGTGGGTAGATGGCATTAAGCGTAGCGATTTTTAATCCCTCTAGTTTTCCAAGTTGCCATTCACGTAGGTTAGGAATGCTCTTCAAAGGACAAGGGGACTGGAGTTGACTTTGGATAATCTCAGCAGACTTAACTGCTCTGGGTAAATCACTAGAATAAATCGTATCAAAATGAATTTTCTTGAGATGTTGACCCAGTTGTTTTAAAACGTCAATGGAATCTGGAAGAAGGGGAGAGTCGCCGCTAGCACCTTGAAAACGTCCTTCAAGATTCCAGACAGTCCGACCATGACGGACAAAATAGAGTTTCATCAGTTGTTTTCCTCCAAGAGATCAGCAAAATTTGCTTTTACAAAGCTGGCTAAGTCTTGAGGTCGAATGATGATACTATGCCCGACTTCTCCAGCAGAGACAATCATTTGGTCTAAATCCAAAGCAGTCTGATCAATAAAAATAGGATAATTGTGTTTTTGGCGAATGCCGACGGGGTTATTAGCCCCATGAATATAGCCTGTCGTTTTTTCCAGATCTTTTTGAGGAATCATGCTCACTTTTTTATTACCAGAAACCTTTGCTAGTTTTTTCTCAGCGAGGTGTTCTGTTATGGGAACGATTCCGATGATTGGCCCCGTCTTATCACCCAGCAGAGCCAAGGTTTTAAAGATATGTGTTCGATCATATTCCGAAGGAAGTTCACCCTCAAGCGCGTTGATATGAATACCAGTATGGTTAATACCCGCCTTGGTCAAGATTTGTTCGACCAAGGTTTTCTTAATCTTAACTTTCTTTGCCATTATTTATACTTATCCTCCAATTGACTCATCCAGATACCAAGCCAAATACCAAGTGCAAAGAAGAAGGCGATGAGAACATAACTCACGATAGAAAGTCCAGTGTATTGGATACTTTCAGCACTTCCAGCATTTGGAATCAAAATCAAGAGGGTGCTTGATAGCACAATCCCAATGATAAAGTGATACACACGCGAGTGGTAGTTGTTCAAGGCATGGTCCATTAATTTTGAAAAAATGATGAGGGTTGCACCTGCACCTATTCCGATAGGAAGGAAAGTACCGAATAAATCAAAGGTCTTAAAACCAGAGAGCATTGGAGCGTACAATCCTAAAATCAAGAGTAGATTTGACGGACTTAAACCAGGCACCAAGACACCAAGCGCTAAAAGAGCACCCGCTAAGATGAAATTAGCGAAACTAGCACTGAGAGAACCAACAACAAAGTTTAGCGCGTAGAGCCCTAGGCCTGAAAGGATAAAGGTAGTCCAGAACCAGACTAGGTCGATCTTGTCACGATCAGATTCTCGAGTAGATTCTTTAAGGAGGCTAGGAACTGTACCGATGATGGCTCCCGCAAAACTCCATAAAACATAGACCTGGTAATTTTCTAGCAGATACTCGATTGGATAAGAAAACAAACCAATGCCTAGCAACATCCCGATTGCTACTGGGATAAAGTATAGGACATTCGCTTTAAAATCCTTAAAAGGATGAGCCAGAAAGCTAATCATTCGCTCGTAGATCCCCAAAATAGCTGCCAAAACACCGCCTGAAATTCCTGGTAAGATAAATCCTAAGGCGATGACGATTCCTTTAATAACTCTTGCAATCCATGAAAACATCATAAAATCCTCAATTTCATAAAATTCTTTCTCTATTCTATCAATTATAACACAGACGAGGAGAAAATGAAAAAACAAGTGAAAAAGAGAGCGATTTTCACTTGTCTTATGGTCTTAAAAATAGTTTTCTGAAGGTTTCTTCTTTTTCCTTCAAGGTAGAAATAAGATTAATATCTAAATGATGTTCAAATCCAGCAATTCTTCCTTTTGAAGTGTATTGATGGAGGTCGTAGTCTAAACTGGTATTGGGTGTTGTTTCAAAGTAACCAGAGTCTGTCCCGTAGGAAGGAATCCAAATAGCAGTAAACTTATCTGTATTGATACTGTGTTCTTGCATGAAGTAAACTCCAATATAGATGCCGATGTTTTTAGCACCTAAAGATTCCAGTTTAGCACGAAAGGCTTCAACCCCTTCATTCATATCAGACATTGTTTTTTCTTCCACGTCCAACCAATAGTAACTAGGGTTGTAAGGAGAAGCAGCATTATAGAAAACTTCAGCGGCTTTTTCCATTTCTTCCTTGCTGGGGCTAGCTAGATAGGCATAGACTCCAACTGGGACATTCCGCTTTTGAAATTCTGTAATATGACTTTTATAGGCTTTATCAATACCATTGGCATAAGCGGCATCATTTTTTTCAGTATGTTGAGCCCCATTGTGGACGCGAACAATAACACCTGAAATATTTTGAGACAAGGTATCGTAGTTGATTTCCTCAGGTCTTTGCCAACCAGAGACATCAATAATAGGTTTGTCAAGATTATGCAAGGCCTGATTTTCAACCTGGACAGCATTTGGTTTTGACTTGACGGGATGGTCTTCATAAGTTGGTCTATTGAGGATCAAAATAGCTATAAATATAGTAAATAAAGTAAAAATAATAGCTGGATGAATCTTTTTTCTCATATTTAAATAGTTTAACGTAAATAGATAAAAAAATCAAAGAAAACATCGGAAAAAGTGAATATATGGGCGTCTTTTCCCTATTTCTCTGTTTGTTTACTCCTAAGAAACTAAATTATGGTATAATATAAGGGAATTTCTAGAGAAAAGAGAAGATTATGTCAAATTATGCCATTATTCTAGCAGCGGGTAAAGGTACTCGCATGAAATCAGATCTTCCAAAGGTACTTCATAAAGTAGCTGGAATTTCGATGTTGGAACATGTTTTTCGTAGTGTTGGTGCGATTCAACCTGAAAAAACAGTTACTGTAGTTGGTCACAAGGCAGAGCTAGTTGAGCAAGTATTAGCCGGTCAGACAGACTTTGTTACCCAATCAGAACAACTAGGAACTGGGCATGCTGTCATGATGGCAGAGCCTATTCTCCAAAATCGTACAGGCCACACATTGGTTATCGCTGGAGATACTCCTCTGATTACAGGTGAAAGCTTGAAAAACCTCTTGGATTTCCATATTAATCACAAAAATGTTGCGACGATTTTAACAGCTGAAGCAGCTGATCCTTTTGGATATGGTCGTATCGTCCGTAACGATAATGCTGAAGTTCTTCGTATTGTTGAGCAGAAAGATGCCACAGACTTTGAAAAGCAAATTAAGGAAATCAATACAGGAACTTATGTATTTGACAATGAGCGTCTTTTTGAAGCCCTTAAAAACATCAACACCAACAATGCCCAAGGTGAGTACTATATTACTGACGTGATTGGTATTTTCCGTAATGCGGGTGAAAAGGTTGGGGCCTATACTCTCAAGGATTTTGATGAAAGTCTTGGCGTAAATGACCGTGTAGCTCTTGCGACTGCGGAAGCAGTGATGCGTCGCCGTATCAATCAAAAGCACATGGTTAATGGTGTTAGCTTTGTTAATCCGGAAGCAACTTACATCGATATTGATGTTGAGATTGCTCCCGAAGTCAAAATCGAAGCCAACGTTACCTTGAAAGGTCAAACGAAGATTGGTGCGGAGACTATTTTAACAAATGGAACTTATATCGTAGATAGTACCGTTGGAGCTGGAGCCGTGATTACCAACTCTATGATTGAGGAAAGTAGTGTTGAGGACGGTGTAACAGTTGGTCCCTATGCTCATATCCGTCCAGGTTCAAGTCTGGCTGCTCAAGTTCACATTGGAAATTTTGTTGAAGTAAAAGGATCTTCAATCGGTGAAAATACCAAGGCTGGTCATTTGACTTATATTGGAAACTGTGAAGTGGGTAGCAACGTTAATTTTGGTGCAGGAACTATTACAGTTAACTACGATGGCAAAAATAAATATAAAACTGTCATTGGCAATAATGTCTTTGTTGGCTCAAACTCAACTATTATTGCTCCTGTAGAACTTGGGGATAATTCTCTGGTTGGAGCGGGTTCAACCATTACCAAGAATGTTCCTGCTGATGCCATTGCTATCGGCCGTGGACGTCAGGTCAACAAAGATGAATATGCGACTCGCCTACCTCATCATCCCAAGAACCAGTAGGAGTTTGTCATGGAATTTGAAGAAAAAACGATTAGTCGGAAGGAAATCTATCAAGGTCCTATCTTTAAATTGGTGCAAGATCAGGTAGAACTGCCAGAAGGCAAAGGTACTGCCCAACGTGATTTGATTTTTCACAATGGAGCTGTTTGTGTACTAGCTGTGACAGCTGAAGACAAAATCGTTCTCGTTAAGCAATACCGAAAAGCTATCGAGGCGGTTTCTTATGAGATTCCTGCTGGTAAACTAGAACTTGGTGAAAATGCTGATCCAATGGCAGCGGCCCTTCGTGAATTGGAAGAAGAGGTTGCCTACACAGCTAAGTTAGAACTGTTGTACGATTTCTATTCTGCGATTGGATTTTGTAATGAAAAACTAAAACTCTACCTTGCTAGTGATTTGGTCAAGGTGGAAAATCCTCGTCCACAAGATGATGATGAAACTTTGGAAGTTCTAGAAGTGAGTCTAGAGGAGGCTAAGAACCTAATCCAGTCAGGTCATATCTGTGATGCCAAGACCATTATGGCGATCCAGTACTGGGAACTACAAAAGAAATAGAGGAGCAACCCATGGGAAAACCTTTATTAACAGACGAAATGATTGAACGTGCCAACCGAGGTGAGAAAATCTCAGGACCACCTCTTCAAGATGATGAGGAAACAAAGATCCTACCAACGTCTTCACAACATTTTAGTTATTCACGCTCTAGAGACCACGGTTTTAGTCAAGATACACTTACAATCGAAGTAGAACCAACAATTCATAAGAGTCGCCGCATTGAGAACACTAAGAGAAATGTTTTTAATTCGAAACTCAATCGCATCTTGTTTGCAGTCATCCTACTTTTGATTTTGTTAATTTTAGCGATGAAACTCTTGTAATTGAAAGGACTTGAAATGAAAATTGGAATCATTGCTGCCATGCCAGAAGAACTCGTATATTTGACTCAGAATTTGGACAAACCTAAAGAAGTCCAAGTCCTTGGAAATACTTACTACACTGGCTCTGTTGGCAATACAGAAGTCGTTCTAGTTCAGAGTGGGATTGGAAAAGTCATGTCGGCTATGAGTGTAGCAGTGTTAGCTAACCACTTCCAAGTAGAAGCTATCATCAATACAGGATCAGCAGGTGCTCTTGCAGATGGGATTGCTGTTGGTGATGTCGTGATTGCAGATAGACTAGCTTACCATGATGTGGATGTGACTGCTTTTGGCTATGCTTATGGCCAAATGGCGCAACAACCGCTTTATTTTGAATCAGACAAAACCTTTGTAGCCAAAATCCAAGAGAGTCTATCTCAGTTAGAACAGACCTGGCACCTAGGCTTGATTGCTACAGGAGATAGCTTTATAGCTGGAGATGATAAGATTGCTAGTATCAAATCCCACTTCCCTGATGTTTTAGCAGTTGAAATGGAAGGGGCTGCCATTGCACAAGCAGCTCAGGCTCTTGGCCTACCTTTCCTAGTCATTCGTGCAATGAGTGACAATGCCAATCACGAAGCCTCTATCTCTTTTGATGAGTTTATTATCGAAGCTGGACGTCGTTCTGCCCAAGTCTTACTAGCCTTTCTAAAAGCTTTAGATTAAGCGGAAATTTGACAGTTTATCTAGCTTATGATAAGATTTAAATAAAGAAAAGCTAGAAAACGTTTCAGAGGATATTATGAGTATTGAAATGACCGTCAGTGAGATTGCAGAGGTCTTAGGACTATCTCGTCAAGCAATCAACAATCGTGTCAAAGAACTTCCAGAAGAGGACACGAAAAAAAATGACAAAGGTGTAACTGTAGTTACTCGAAGTGGCTTGATTAAGCTAGAAGAAATCTATAAAAAAACGATTTTTGAAGATGAACCAGTCAGTGATGATGTCAAACAACGTGAACTGATGGAAATCTTGGTCGATGAGAAAAATGCTGAAATTCTTCGTTTGTACGAGCAGCTCAAGGCAAAAGACCGCCAGTTATCAGAAAAAGATGAACAGATGCGTATCAAAGACCGACAGATTGCTGAAAAGGACAAACAGTTGGACCAACAGCAACAGTTAACTCTTCAAGCTATGAAGGATCAAGAAACCTTGAAACTCGAGTTGGACCAAGCAAAAGAAGAAGTCCAAGCAACCAAAAAAGGCTTTTTTACTCGCCTTTTTGGAGGAAAATAAAGAAGCTGTTTGGGTTACTCACTAACCTAATGGCTTCTTTTATTATTTATAGTTTATTTTGGGTAGTAATTGAGGTAAATAATGGAAAAATTAAGAGATTATATCGCCTTTGATTTGGAATTCAATCAACACGAGGGGGTTACCCATTTAATTCAAGTATCGGCAGTCCGCTTTCAAGATGGACAAGAAAGTGCTGCTTTTGATTCTTATGTTCATACTACAGCACCATTGAAGAGTTTTATCAATGGTTTGACTGGAATCACAGCTGAAACCTTGAAAGATGCGCCAAAAGTAGAACAAGTTTTAAAGGACTTTCAAGAATTCGTTGGCGACATACCTATCGTTGGTTACAATGCAGCTAAGAGTGATTTGCCTATTCTCTTGGAGCATGGTATTGATTATCGTGACCAGTATAAGGTTGATCTATATGAGGAGGCTTTTGAACGCCGTAGTTCTGACCTACACGGCATAGCCAATCTTAAATTACAAACTGTAGCGAATTTTTTAGGCTTTCACGGGAAGTCTCATAACAGTTTAGAAGACGCCCGCATGACGGCGCGTGTTTACGAGGCTTTTTTGGAATCAGATGAAGGAAAGCTATTAATAGAAGACCAGAGTAGTTTTTCTATGAATAATCCTTTCGGTGGCTTAGATTTATCCCAATTTTTAGACTAGGAGTGCTTATGAAACCTGAAAAACCTAAAAAGCTAGGTTTTAGGAAGATATACTATAACCTAGATAAGATTTTATTTCTATTTTTCTTGATATTTATGATGGTTGAGTTTGTCTGGCTACCATTAAATTCATGGATTGCTGGCATCCTTCTGAGACAAACTGGTTATTTGTTTATCTCCTACAATAACTTTTGGGCGATTATACAAGGCTCGCCTTTTATCAGTTTAGCCTTTCTCATCTTAATTGCAATCAATCTCCTGGTCGCCTATTTCCAGATTTGTCTTTTGTTTATCGGGGCGCGGCACCTTATCTACCATGAAAAGAGAACCTTGATTGAGTATAGTAGAAAAGTCTTTCACCAGAGCTTTCTATTTGTCAAACGATTGAGCTTTTGTAAGATGGCTTTTGTCTTTTTTTACATTGCTATGCTTTTCCCGTTCATCCGTAAGATTTTAAAAATCTATTACCTCAACAAAATTATTATCCCTGATTTTATCGTTACATACCTAGAAGATAAGAACTGGCTGGTAGGGCTGTTGATCATAGCATCCGCTTGGATCTTTCTCTACATTTCTGTTCGCTTCATGTTTGCCCTTCCTAAGATTCTCTTTGAAAGAAAGACAGTAAGAGAAAGTGTGAAATATAGTCTCCAAAAGACGAAGAAAAACGTCCTTTTCTTCTCTTGGCATCTCCTACTCATTATCATTAAAACCTATCTCTTCTTCTTTGTCTTGTTAATCCCCTTGCTCTTTGCTCAGGCAGTAATGGATAATTTTACTCAAAAAGAATCCTTGATTCTTGGTGTGATTAATTTTGTCTTGATTAAAAACCTCCATTACATGACTCTGACTTATTTCCTAGTGAAGTTTGTTTCCTTCCTGACAGGAGAAGAGTTGGAGATCATGCCAAGGCGAAAGAAAGACCATTTGATGAGGTGGGGAGTCATGGGGTGTGCAAGTATCTTCTTTGCTTTAGAAGGTTACATCTATTTGGAGTCTCCGGATACCAATACACCTTTAGTGATTTCGCACAGAGGAGTAAGTAATAAAAATGGTGTTCAAAATACTGTGCAGTCTTTGGAAAAGACAGCTCAACTAAAACCAGATCTCATTGAAATGGATGTTCAGGAAACGAAAGACGGTCAGTTCGTGATGATGCACGATGCTAACCTTAAATCGCTTGCAAGAATTAATGCTACACCGCAAGACTTAACTCTGGATGAATTAACAAATACAGATATTTACGAGAATGGTTATCAAACAAAGATTTCAAGTTTTGATGATTATTTAGAACGTGCAAATACATTAAACCAAAAATTGCTGATTGAGATTAAAACCAGTAAAAAAGATAGCCCACAAATGATGGACCATTTTCTCGAAAAGTATGGAGCTACTATCAAGAAATATGGTCACCAGATGCAGTCACTAGACTATCATGTGATTGATAAGGTCTTGGCTTATGATTCTGAAATTCCAGTGTACTTCATTCTGCCATATAATAGTGTGTTTCCGAGAACCAAGGCGACTGGTTATACCATGGAATATTCAACTTTGGATGAATACTTTGTCAATAAACTCTGGACAACTGATCAGAGACTCTATGTTTGGACAGTAAATGGTTCGGAGGCATTTGATAAAGCCGTTCGCCTCGGCGCAGATGGCATGATTACTGATGATCTTGAAATGGTCCAGTCACAAGTCACAATGGCTCAAGACGATCCGGAATATACGGAATTACTCTTAAAGAAAGCAATGGAATTCTTTGATTTCTAAGAAAAAAAGAGAAACATCTGTTTCTCTTTTTTTGTGGATTAGAAAGGCAATTTTCCAGCGAAAGCTCCTAGTTTCTTCTTAGTCGTTTCATCAATTTGTTCAAGAGCAGCGTTAACTGCTTGAACAGTCATATCTGAAAGTGTTTCGAGATCTTCTGGATCTACAACTGCTGGGTTGAAGTCAATGCTGACAACTTTTTTGTCTCCAGTCAAAGTTGCTTGGACAAGGTCCTGAGCTGATTTTCCAACAAATTCCATGGCAACGAGTTCTGCTTGGCTTTGTTCCATTTGTTTTTGAAGTTTTTGTGCTTGGCGCATCATGTTTTGCATGTTCATCATGGCGGTTTACAGTTTCCTTTTTCTATTATTTTCTTTTTTATTTTATCAATTTTAGGGGCAAAAGTCTATTATTTGTTTAATTCATGAGATATATAACCTTTTATAATGAGTCTCTCAAACAACTTTTTTGTTTAATTCATGAGATATATAACCTTTTATAATGAGTCTCTCAAACAACTTTTAAGAAATTTACTATGCACACCTAGTATTCTTTGATAAACAAATAATTTCATTTAAGCTTTCTTTAAGGTTTCTATTATATCCTAAAGAACTCTATATTAACCGAACGTTGAGAGGAGAATATAGAGGATAACCTATTTTTATTTCTTAATTTGTTATGGTCTTTCCAAATTTAGTAAGGCATTGTTCACTTTTTGCCTTAAATGGTGTGTTGATTAGACTAAATGACACTCTGTCTTTTCTTCATGATGGAGACAGATTGTGATATAATAGATGGTAATGAGTTTTTTAGAATAAACTAAAGGAGAATATAAATGATCTATGCAGGAATCCTAGCCGGAGGAACTGGCACACGCATGGGAATCAGTAATTTACCAAAACAATTTTTGGAGTTGGGTGATCGACCTATTTTGATCCACACAATTGAAAAATTCGTCTTAGAACCAAGTATTGAAAAAATTGTAGTTGGAGTTCATGGAGATTGGGTGTCACACGCTGAGGACCTAGTTGACAAGTATCTTTCTCTCCACAAGGATCGCATCATCATTACCAAAGGTGGGGCTGATCGCAATACCAGTATCGAGAAGATTATTGAAGCTATTGATGCCTATCGTCCAATCACTCCAGAAGATATTGTGATTACCCACGACTCTGTTCGTCCATTTATCACACTTCGCATGATTCAGGACAATATAAAACTGGCTCAAAATCATGATGCGGTTGATACAGTAGTAGAAGCAGTTGATACCATTGTTGAAAGTACTAATGGTCAGTTTATCACTGATATTCCAAATCGTGCTCACCTCTATCAAGGTCAAACGCCTCAGACTTTCCGTTGCAAGGATTTCATGGATTTGTATGGTTCCCTATCTGATCAAGAAAAGGAAATCCTGACGGATGCATGTAAGATTTTTGTTATCAAAGGAAAAGACGTTGCACTAGCTAAAGGGGAATATTCAAATCTTAAAATCACAACTGTGACAGACCTGAAAATCGCGAAAAGTATGATTGAGAAAGACTAAGGCTATGATTAATCAAATTTATCAACTGACCAAACCAAAGTTTATCAATGTAAAATATCAAGAAGAGGACATTGATCAGGAGAATCATATCCTGATTCGTCCAAATTATATGGCGGTTTGTCATGCAGATCAACGTTACTATCAAGGGAAACGCGATCCAAAGATATTGGCTAAAAAGCTTCCTATGGCCATGATTCACGAGTCTTGTGGAACTGTTATCTCAGATCCAACTGGTACTTATGAAGTCGGTCAAAAGGTAGTTATGATTCCCAATCAACCGCCTATGCAGAGTGACAAGGAGTTCTACGAGAACTACATGACAGGGACCTACTTCCTATCTAGTGGCTATGACGGCTTTATGCGAGAATTTGTCTCTCTTCCAAAAGATCGTGTTGTGTCTTATAATGATATTGAGGACACAGTTGCAGCCATAACTGAGTTTGTAAGTGTTGGCATGCATGCTATGGATCGCTTCCTGCATCTTGCTCATAGCAAGAGAGAGCGCATCGCTGTTATCGGAGATGGTAGTTTGGCCTTTGTGGTTGCCAATATTATCAATTACACACTACCGGAAGCAGAGATTATCGTTATTGGTCGCCATTGGGAAAAATTGGAGCTCTTCTCTTTTGCAAAAGAGTGCTACATCACGGATAATATCCCAGAGGATTTGACCTTTGATCATGGATTTGAGTGTTGCGGTGGTGATGGTACAGGACCAGCTATCAATGACCTGATTCGCTATATTCGTCCACAGGGAACGATTCTCATGATGGGAGTGAGTGAATACAAGATCAATATCAATACGCGAGATGCTTTGGAAAAAGGATTGTTATTAGTAGGCTCATCTCGTTCAGGACGCGTCGATTTTGAGAAGGCTATTCAAATGATGGAAGTCAAAAAGTTTGCGAATCGTCTGAAGAATATCCTTTATGTTGAAGAACCTGTGAGAGAAATCAAGGACATTCACCGTGTCTTTGCTACAGACCTAAATACTGCTTTCAAAACAGTATTTAAGTGGGAAGTGTAGAAGATGGAGGTTAATTGTGGAGAAACTCATCAAAGAAAAAATTTCTTCTTTACTATCTGATGAAGAGGAAGTACTCAGTGTTGAACAGCTGGGAGGCATGACCAATCAAAACTATTTGGTTAAAACAACCAACAAACAGTATATTGTGAAATTTTTTGGTAAAGGGACTGAAAAACTCATCAATCGTCAAAATGAAAAGTACAATCTTGAACTTTTAGAGGATTTAGATTTAGATGTCAAAAAATATCTCTTTGATATTGAGTCAGGGATTAAAGTAAATGAATACATCGAATCAGCAGTAACTCTTGATTCAACATCAATTAAGTCCAAGTTTGAAAAGATTGCACCAATTTTACAAACCATCCACGCTTCAGGGAAAGAATTAAGAGGAGAATTTGCTCCTTTTGAGGAAATCAGCAAATATGAATCCTTGATTGAGGGAGCTATCCCTTATGAAAACTATGAAGCTGTAAGAAAAGATGTATTTTCACTAGAAAAGAGATTGGCTGATTTGGGTGTTGATAGAAAGTCCTGTCACATCGATTTGGTACCAGAAAACTTTATCGAGTCACCACAAGGTCGTTTGTATTTGATTGACTGGGAATACTCTTCTATGAATGACCCAATGTGGGATTTGGCAGCTCTTTTCTTAGAGTCTGAATTTACAAAGCAAGAGGAAGATGATTTCCTTTCCTACTATGAAAGTGACAAAACGCCTGTATCACGTGAGAAGATTCGTATCTATAAAATCTTGCAAGATACTATCTGGAGTTTGTGGACAGTGTACAAAGAAGCTCAAGGGGCTGATTTTGGAGATTACGGTGTCAATCGTTACCAAAGAGCTGTCGAAGGTTTGACTTATTATGGAGGTTAGGATGAAGAATAAAAATGGTGTTTCCTTTGGTCTGCTCTCTGGTATCTTCTGGGGATTAGGTCTAACGATTAGTGCTTATATCTTTTCAATTTTTACAAATCTTTCGCCTTTTGTTGTGGCTGCCGCTCATGATTTCTTGAGTATCTTTATCTTGTTAGCTTTTCTTTTGGTAAAAGAAAGAAAAGTTCGTCTCTCGATTTTCTTAAATATTCGAAATGTAAGTGTAATTATCGGAGCTTTACTAGCAGGACCAATAGGTATGCAGGCCAATCTTTATGCGGTTAAATATATCGGTAGTTCTCTAGCTTCATCTGTATCAGCTATTTACCCAGCAGTTTCAGTTTTGCTCGCCTTCTTCATTTTGAAACACAAGGTTTCAAAGAATACAGTATTCGGTGTTTTCTTGATTATTGCAGCGATCATTGCTCAAACCTACAAGGTTGAACAAGTTAACTCGTTTTACATTGGGATTCTTTGTGCCCTTATCTGTGCCATTGCCTGGGGGAGTGAAAGTGTTCTCAGCTCCTATGCTATGGAAAGTGATTTAAGTGAAATTGAAGCCTTGTTAATTCGACAAGTAACCTCATTCTTGTCCTATCTAGTGATTGTGCTCTTTTCTCACCATTCATTTGCAGAAGTAGCAGATGGGCAATTGCTCGGTTTGATGTTAGTCTTTGCAGCATGTAATATGATTTCATACTTAGCCTACTACATTGCTATCAACCGTTTACAACCTGCAAAAGCAACTGGGTTGAACGTAAGCTATGTCGTATGGACAGTATTGTTCTCAGCAATGCTTTTAGGTACACCACTCGATATGCTGACAATCATCACTTCACTTATTGTTATGGCTGGTGTTTATATTATTATTAAAGAATAAAGGAGATTCGTGTGAAAGCGATTATTTTAGCAGCGGGCTTAGGAACTCGTCTACGCCCTATGACTGAAAATACCCCAAAAGCTTTGGTTAAGGTTAATCAAAAACCCTTGGTAGAATACCAAATCGAGTTTTTGAAAGAGAGAGGAATTGATGAGATTATCATTGTTGTCGGCTATCTCAAGGAACAATTTGACTACCTAAAAGAAAAATATGGTGTTCGTTTAGTCTTTAACGACAAGTATGCTGATTACAATAACTTTTACTCACTTTATCTAGTAAAAGAAGATTTGGCTAACAGCTACGTCATCGATGCAGATAACTATCTTTTCAAAAATATGTTTCGAAACGATCTTAAACGTTCTACCTATTTTAGCGTTTATCGTGAAGACTGTACAAACGAATGGTTCCTAGTTTATGGTGATGACTATAAGGTTCAAGACATTATTGTTGACAGTAAGGCAGGTCGTATTTTGAGTGGTGTATCATTCTGGGATACTCCAACTGCAGAGAAAATTGTTGGCTTTATTGATAAAGCTTACGAAAGTGGAGAATTTGTGGATCTCTACTGGGACAACATGGTTAAGGATAATATCAAAGAATTGGATGTCTATGTCGAAGAATTAGAAGGAAATAGCATCTATGAAATTGATAGTGTAAAAGATTACCATAAGTTAGAAGAGATTTTATCTACCATTGAGTAAGGAATGAGAAGAAGGCTTGAGCCTTCTTTTTTTGTGTATTTTATAACAAGAATGTTTGATATTGATTGTATTCTTTAAATGAAACAAAAATTATAAAAAAATGAACAAAATAAAACAAAAATTATTGACAACGATTTCATATAGTGTTATACTTATAGCATAAAAGATAATTGAAAGAAGGGAAAATGTTATGGGATTAGATCATTTCTTTGACAAAAACCTGGTGTTTTGCTTAGAAGCGGATAATCAAGAACAACTCTTTGATCAGGTAGCAAGCTTGTTGGAAGAACGAGGAATTGTCACTCCAACTTATCGTGAAGCCTTGATCACGCGTGAAAAGTCATTTCCAACTGGTTTAGATATGGAATTTCTAGGTAAGGACTTGCCAAATGTAGCGATTCCTCATACAGATATTGTTCATAATCTAGCTGAGAAAGTAGTGGTTGTTCGATTAGAAAAACCAGTAACTTTTCACAATATGATAGCTCCTGATAAGGAAGTAGAAGTATCCCTACTCTTCTTTATCATTAACAACTCAAGTTCAAGTCAAACAAATATTCTGGCTCAGTTGATGGACTTTTTCACAGGAAATGGACATCTGGAAGATTTATCAAAAATTTCCGAACCAGAAAAACTTTATGCTTACATTGCTGAAGCAACCGCTTAATCTTGTCTATTAAAAAATAAAATCGGAGGAAATCCAAATGATTAAAATTCTTGCTGCCTGCGGTGCAGGTGTTAACTCAAGTCACCAAATTAAAAGTGCTCTAGAAGAAGAACTTTCAAACCGTGGTTATGACGTTCACTGTGATGCCGTCATGGTGAAAGATGTGAACGAAGACCTTATGAAAGGTTACGATATCTTTACTCCAATCGCTGCAACAGATCTTGGTTTTGAACCAAGTATTCCAGTAATCGAAGCTGGACCAATCTTGTTCCGTATTCCTGCAATGAGCGCTCCAGTATTTGACAATATTGAAGCAGCTATCAAAGAACACGGACTAAGCTAATTTATTCTTTATCTTGTTAACATTCATATAACTAAAAAAACGGGAGGAACTATTATGGATGTCATTATCAATCTGGCCAACGATATCTTCAAACCTATCTTGGCTATGGGTGGCCCTATCATCATGTTGATCATTTTGACAGTATTGGCCCTACTTTTTGGAGTGAAATTCTCCAAAGCACTTGAAGGTGGTATCAAACTTGCCATCGCCCTTACTGGTATCGGTGCTATCATCGGTATGCTTAACGGAGCTTTCTCAGCATCACTTGCGAAATTCGTTGAAAACACTGGTATCCAATTGAACATCACCGACGTTGGTTGGGCACCACTTGCAACAATCACTTGGGGTTCTGC
Source organism: Streptococcus oralis (assembly GCF_015561235.1). GTDB lineage: Bacteria > Bacillota > Bacilli > Lactobacillales > Streptococcaceae > Streptococcus > Streptococcus oralis_BK. The sequence goes on from NZ_JADMTC010000001.1 coordinate 467,407, forward strand.
ATGGACACTTTACTTCTTGCTTGTAATGTTGATTGTCAACATTGTGATGCTTGCAATGAAGAAAACAGATACACTTGACGTCGATATCTTCGATATCTGGCACTTGTCAATCACTGGTCTTTTGATTAAATGGTATGCAGACAACAACGGTGTAAGCCAAGGGGTTTCACTCTTCATCGCAACTGCAGCAGTTGTCCTTGTAGGTATTTTGAAAATCATCAACTCTGATTTGATGAAACCAACTTTCGACGACCTTCTTAATGCACCAAGTTCATCACCAATGACTTCAACTCACATGAACTACATGATGAACCCGGTTATCATGGTTTTGGATAAGATCTTCGATAAAGTATTGCCAGGTCTTGATAAATATGACTTTGACGCTGCTAAATTGAACAAGAAAATCGGCTTCTGGGGATCTAAATTCTTTATCGGTTTCATTCTTGGTATCGTTATTGGTTTGATGGGAACTCCACACCCAGTTGCTGGTGTAGAAGGAGCCGATAAATGGGAACTTGTTATTAAAGGTTGGTTGAGCCTTGGTTTGACTGCCGGTGTCTGCTTGGAGCTCTTCTCACTTATCGGATCTTGGTTCATCGCAGCCGTAGAACCACTTTCACAAGGTATTACAAACGTTGCTACTAAACGTCTTCAAGGACGTAAATTCAATATCGGTCTTGACTGGCCTTTCATCGCTGGTCGTGCCGAAATCTGGGCTTGTGCCAACGTACTTGCTCCAATCATGCTAGTAGAAGCTGTGCTTCTTTCAAACGTCGGAAATGGTATCTTGCCACTTGCAGGTATCATCGCTATGGGTGTGACCCCAGCTCTCTTGGTTGTTACACGTGGTAAATTGCTCCGTATGATTATCTTCGGAACACTCTTGTTGCCTCTCTTCCTTCTTTCTGGTACTCTTATCGCACCATTTGCAACAGAACTTGCTAAAGGTGTAGGTGCCTTTCCTAAAGGTGTAGATAGTGCTCAATTGATTACTCACTCAACTCTTGAAGGACCAATTGAAAAACTATTTGGTTGGGCAATCGGTAATGCTACAACAGGTGATATCAAAGCAATCCTTGGTGCAGCAGCCTTCCTTGTATTCTATGTAGGTATCTTTGCTTGGTATAGAAAACAAATGATCAAACGTAACGAAGAATACGCAGCAAATGCTAAATAATTCGCTCCTATAAAATGTAAATTGTGAAAACTAGGTTGTTAATTTCCTACATTGGGAGTGACAACCTAGTTTTTCGTATAAAAATCTAAAAATAGTTGGAGAACATTATGGTAATTGAAATCAAATCAGACCAGTTAACGGTCCAGTTTAAAACCTTAGGTGGCGCCTTGTCGTCGATCAAGGATCGAGAAGGCATTGAGTATCTGTGGCAAGGAGATGCCACTTACTGGAGTGGACAAGCTCCAGTACTTTTCCCAATCTGTGGCTCTTTAAGAGAAGATACAGCCTTCTACAGTCACGCAGATGGAACGGAGACGAAAGGAAACATTCCTCGTCATGGTTTGGTTCGTAAAAAAGAATTTGACTTAGTTGCACAAACGGAAAACAGCGTAACCTTTGCTATCGAAGATGATGAGAATACTTATCAAAACTACCCTTATCATTTCCGTCTTGAAATCACTTATCTAGTGACCGGCAAGACTGTTCGTACTCAATACAAAGTCTTCAATAAAGAAACCAATAAAGTAATGCCATTCTTTATAGGAGGACATCCAGGGTTTAATTGCCCTCTACTAGATGGCGAAACTTATGAAGATTACTATTTAGAGTTTGAGAAAGAAGAGACTTGCTCTGTTCCCCGTCCTTTCCCAGAAACAGGCATGTTAGACTTTCAAGATAGAAGTCCATGGTTGGATTCACAAAAGGAAGTGGACCTCAGTTATGATCTGTTTAGTGTTGATGCAGTGACTTTGGATGAGTTGCAATCTAAAACAATTGCCCTTCGTTCTCGTAAGCATGAGAAGGGATTAAAAGTACACTTCCAAGAGTTTTCAAATCTTATTATCTGGTCAACTTTGAATAAGGGACCTTTCATTGCCTTTGAACCATGGTCTGGCTTGTCAACATCTCTTGAAGAAGGAGATCATTTAGAAGATAAGAAAAACGTTCGTTTCTTGCAACCCGGTCAAGTAGATCAAATTGGCTTTGATATTGAAATATTTTAGATAAAAAAACCACAAAAACAAACATTTACTGTTGACTTTTTATAAAAATAGGAGTATATTATGTTTGTAAACAACAAATGATGTTTGTAACAAACAAACAATCACTTGTTATATTCTCTTTCGCAGAGAATGTTTGTTTCTAGGAAATTGATTTCCTGGACTTGGATAAGGTGATATTCATCTCATTCAATCAAATTTGTCACTAAACTGCTAGAAAGTCTTTTGTAGGTAAACTGCTAACTATAAAAGTCTTTACTAGCCTAGAAAAATAAAAAGGAGTATACAATATGTCTATTGTTATCGGTGCAGATGCTGCAGGTTTGAGATTGAAAGAAGTTGTGAAAGACTTCTTGGAGAAAGAAAACTTCCACGTTGTGGATGTTACAGCTGAAGGTCAAGATTTTGTTGATGTGACTCTTGCTGTTGCTGCAGAAGTAAACAAAGAAGAACAAAACCTTGGTATCGTGATTGATGCTTATGGGGCTGGTCCATTCATGGTCGCAACTAAAATCAAAGGAATGGTTGCTGCAGAAGTTTCAGATGAACGTTCAGCCTATATGACTCGTGGCCACAACAACTCACGTATGATCACTATGGGTGCACAACTTGTTGGTGACGAATTGGCTAAAAATATTGCTAAAGGATTTGTTAACGGTAAATACGATGGTGGTCGTCACCAAATTAGGGTCGATATGTTGAACAAAATGTGCTAATACTCTTCAAAAATCAAGATAATCTGTTGTCAGCTCACTTTAGCTAACCTCAGTTATGCTTGCAGCTCGCTTCCTAAGCTAATCTTGATTTTTATTGAGTAAGGATAAATGATATTAGATTTATATAATTAATCGGAGGGAATGACTAATGAGAATTGCAATTGGATGTGACCACATCGTAACAGATGAAAAAATGGCGGTTTCAGAATTTTTGAAATCAAAAGGATATGAAGTCATTGACTTTGGTACATATGACCACACACGTACTCACTACCCAATCTTTGGTAAAAAAGTTGGTGAAGCCGTTACAAGTGGTCAAGCTGATCTTGGGGTATGTATCTGTGGTACTGGTGTTGGTATCAACAACGCTGTAAACAAAGTCCCAGGAGTTCGTTCTGCCTTGGTTCGTGATATGACAACAGCTCTTTATGCAAAAGAACAATTGAATGCCAATGTTATTGGTTTTGGTGGTAAAATCACTGGTGAATTGCTTATGTGCGATATCATTGAAGCTTTCATCAAAGCTGAATACAAACCATCAGAAGAAAACAAAAAATTGATTGCGAAAATTGAGCACGTTGAAACTCACAATGCTCATCAAGCAGATGCAAACTTCTTTACAGAATTCCTTGAAAAATGGGATCGCGGTGAATACCACGACTAAGAGGTGACGCATGATTTTAACAGTCACAATGAATCCATCCATTGATATTTCTTATCCTTTGGATGAATTGAAAATTGACACTGTCAACCGTGTGGTGGACGTGACCAAGACAGCTGGTGGTAAAGGGCTCAATGTTACACGAGTTCTTTCAGAATTTGGTGATTCTGTTGCAGCTACTGGTTTGGTCGGTGGTAAACTTGGTGAGTTTTTAGTAGAGCATATCGATGATAAAGTAACGAAACGTTTCTTCTCCATTCAAGGAGAGACTCGTAACTGTATCGCTATTCTACACGGTGAAAACCAAACAGAAATCCTTGAAAAAGGTCCCGAAGTTCTGGAACAAGAAGGGCAAGATTTCTTGGCTCATTTCGAAAATCTTCTTGACGCTGTGGAAGTAGTTGCTATCTCTGGTAGTCTTCCAGCTGGCCTTCCAGTTGACTATTATGCAAGCTTAGTAGAACTTGCTAATCGCGCAGGAAAACCAGTTGTTCTGGATTGCTCAGGTGCTGCCCTTCAGGCAGTTCTTGAATCACCACACAAACCAACAGTAATCAAACCAAATAACGAAGAATTATCTCAGCTTCTTGGGAGAGAAGTTTCAGAAGATTTGGATGAATTAAAAGAAGTTCTTCAAGAGCCTCTATTTGCAGGGATTGAGTGGATAATTGTTTCACTTGGTGCAAATGGTGCTTTTGCAAAACATGGGGACACTTTCTACAAGGTAGATATTCCAAGAATTCAGGTAGTGAACCCTGTTGGATCTGGAGATTCTACTGTGGCAGGGATTTCCTCAGGACTTCTTCATAAGGAATCGGATGTAGAACTCCTCATCAAGGCCAATGTCCTTGGTATGCTCAATGCTCAAGAAAAAATGACAGGTCATGTCAATATGGCCAACTATCAGGCTCTATATGATCAATTAATAGTAAAAGAGGTATAAAATGGCTTTAACAGAACAAAAACGTGCACGCTTAGAAAAACTTTCAGATGAAAATGGTATTATCTCAGCTCTTGCCTTTGACCAACGTGGTGCTTTGAAACGCCTCATGGCTCAATATCAAACAGAAGAGCCAACAGTGGATCAAATGGAAGAACTCAAAGTCTTGGTTGCAGATGAATTGACAAAATACGCATCCTCTATGCTTCTAGACCCAGAGTATGGTCTTCCAGCTACAAAAGCGCTTGATGCCAATGCTGGTCTTCTCCTTGCTTATGAGAAAACGGGTTATGACACAACTAGCACTAAACGCTTGCCTGACTGCTTGGATGTTTGGTCTGCAAAACGCATTAAAGAACAAGGTGCGGATGCAGTCAAGTTCTTGCTTTACTATGACGTAGACAGCTCTGACGAACTCAACCAACAAAAACAAGCTTACATCGAACGCATCGGTTCAGAGTGTGTGGCAGAAGACATTCCATTCTTCCTTGAAATCCTCGCTTACGATGAAAAAATTGCTGACGCAGGTTCTGCAGAATACGCTAAAGTAAAACCACACAAGGTTATCGGTGCCATGAAAGTCTTCTCAGACCCACGCTTCAACATCGATGTCTTGAAAGTGGAAGTTCCAGTCAACGTCAAATACGTTGAAGGATTTGGCGATGGTGAAATCGTGCATACACGCGAAGAAGCGGCAGCTTTCTTCAAAGCACAAGACGAAGCTACTAACTTGCCATACATCTACTTGAGCGCAGGTGTATCAGCCAAACTCTTCCAAGAAACACTTGTCTTTGCTCACGAATCAGGCGCAAACTTCAACGGTGTTCTTTGCGGCCGTGCAACTTGGGCTGGATCAGTTGAAGCCTACATCAAAGACGGTGAAGCAGCAGCTCGTGAATGGCTACGCACAACTGGTTTTGAGAACATTGATGAACTCAACAAAGTTCTCCAAACCACAGCGACTTCATGGAAAGAACGTGTATAAGTTTTCCCCCCCTAATCTTAGGAACATTGATCTAAATAAAAATTTTAAAAAAAGTTATATGTAAAGGTTTACAAAAAAAACTGACTTGTGCTATACTTAAATCACAAGTTAATACAAGGTGAGTGTTACTAAGTAATATTAGGCATGATCACAGATGGATTAGAAATCAAAGGATTTTCTAGTTCATTTGTGGTCATTTTTTGTACTCATATACCTTTAAGAGATAAAAGGAGGTTGACATGTATCGAATTCTAAACCCAATGAATCACAACGTCTCGCTTGTCAGGAACGACAAAGGGGAAGAAGTGATTGTGATTGGTAAGGGGATTGCATTTGGAAAGAAGAAGGGGGATTTGATTGCTGAAGAACAAGTTGAGAAAATCTTTCGGATGAAGACAGAAGAGTCCAGAGAAAACTTTATGGCTCTGCTCAAAGGTGTTCCGCTTGATTTTATCACAGTGACCTACGAGATCATTGATAATCTTTCTAAGAAATATCACTATCCGATTCAAGAATATCTCTATGTGACCTTGACAGATCATATTTACTGTTCCTATCAAGCTCTAACACAAGGAAGGTACAAGGATAGCAATCTGCCAGATATTTCTGCCAAATATCCTGTCGCTTTTCAAATAGCAAAGGAAGCCTTTGAAATTTATCGTCAGAAGTTGACAGATCATTTCCCTGAGGATGAAATTATTCGGATCGCTTATCATTTCATCAATGCCGAAGGGGAGAACGAAGTTCAAGTGGTTGAGTCGATAGACAAGAGGAAAGAAATCCTCAGGAATGTTGAAGAAGTGCTAAAGAGTTACGCTATTCAACGAACCAAAGAGAATAACCATTTCTATGATCGCTTTATGATTCATCTCAACTATTTTTTGGATTATTTAGACCGTTCCAGAGATGATAATCAATCTCTTCTAGATATGGAAGACCATATCAAACAATCCTATCCAAAAGCTTTTGAAATTGGTTCCGAGATTTATGATGTGATTACACAACATACTGGTCTTGATTTGTATAAGAGTGAGCGAGTTTATCTAGTTCTACATATACAACGTTTACTGTCATAAGATTTATCAAACAATATATAAGGAGGATTCTATCATGAATAGAGAAGAAGTAACATTGCTAGGTTTTGAAATCGTAGCCTATGCTGGCGATGCTCGTTCAAAACTATTGGAAGCCTTGAAGGCTGCAGAAGCTGGCGATTTTGCGAAAGCAGATAGCTTAGTCGAGGAAGCTGGTGGCTGTATCGCCGAGGCTCATCACGCGCAAACAAGTCTATTGACCAAGGAGGCAGCTGGTGAGGACTTAGCTTATAGTGTAACCATGATGCATGGCCAAGACCACTTGATGACAACTATCTTGTTAAAAGATTTGATGCACCATTTAATCGAACTCTATAAGAGAGGAGTTAAGTAATGAACAAACTAATTTCATTTATCGAGAAAGGAAAACCTTTCTTTGAGAAATTATCTCGTAATATCTATCTTCGTGCTATTCGTGATGGTTTCATCGCTGGTATGCCCGTTATTCTCTTCTCAAGTATCTTTATCTTGATTGCCTTTGTTCCGAACTCATGGGGTTTTAAATGGTCTGACGATGTTGTTAATCTCCTCATGAAACCTTATAGTTATTCAATGGGGATTCTGGCTCTCTTGGTAGCTGGTACAACAGCTAAGTCATTGACGGACTCAGTTAATCGTAGCATGGAAAAAACCAACCAAATCAACTATATGTCAACACTGTTGGCAGCGATTGTTGGTTTGTTGATGTTGGCAGCTGATCCTATCGAAAATGGCCTAGCTACTGGATTCTTGGGGACAAAAGGTTTGCTTTCAGCCTTCCTTGCTGCCTTTGTTACTGTAGCCATCTATAAGGTTTGTGTTAAGAACAACGTCACTATTCGTATGCCTGACGAAGTTCCACCAAATATCTCACAAGTCTTTAAAGATGTGATTCCATTCACTCTATCAGTGGTTTCTCTTTATGCTCTTGATTTACTAGCTCGTCATTTTGTTGGTGCAAGCGTAGCTGAATCAATCGGTAAATTCTTTGCACCATTATTCTCTGCTGCTGATGGTTATCTAGGTATTACGATTATCTTTGGTGCCTTTGCCTTCTTCTGGTTTGTTGGTATCCATGGTCCTTCAATCGTCGAGCCAGCAATCGCAGCTATTACCTATGCAAATGCCGAAGTCAACTTGAACCTTCTCCAACAAGGTATGCACGCTGACAAGATTCTTACTTCTGGTACACAAATGTTTATCGTTACCATGGGTGGTACTGGTGCGACACTGGTTGTTCCATTCATGTTCATGTGGTTGACCAAATCGAAACGAAACCGTGCAATCGGACGTGCGTCAGTAGTACCAACCTTCTTCGGTGTGAACGAACCAATCCTGTTTGGTGCTCCGCTAGTCTTGAACCCAATCTTCTTTATTCCTTTCATCTTTGCTCCAATCGCAAACGTATGGATCTTTAAATTCTTCATTGAAACGCTCGGCATGAACTCATTTACTGCCAACCTTCCTTGGACAACACCAGGTCCGCTCGGTATTGTTCTCGGTACAAACTTCCAATTCTTGTCATTTGTACTTGCTGCTTTGTTAATCCTTGTTGACGTAGCCATTTACTATCCATTCCTCAAGGTTTATGATGAACAAATTCTTGAAGAAGAACGTTCTGGTAAAGCCAATGATGAATTAAAAGAAAAAGTAGCTGCAAACTTCAATACTGCCAAAGCAGATGCTATTCTTGAAAAAGCAGGTGTAGAAGCAGCGCAAAACACAATCACTGAAGAAACTAATGTTCTCGTTCTTTGTGCAGGCGGAGGAACAAGTGGCCTCCTTGCAAATGCTCTAAACAAGGCAGCTGCAGAGTACAAGGTTCCTGTTAAAGCAGCAGCTGGTGGCTATGGTGCTCACCGTGAAATGTTGCCTGAGTTTGATCTGGTTATCCTTGCTCCTCAAGTTGCTTCAAACTTTGAAGACATGAAGGCCGAAACTGACAAACTTGGTATCAAACTTGCTAAGACAGAAGGTGGCCAATACATTAAATTGACTCGCGATGGAAAAGGCGCTCTTGCCTTTGTTCAAGCGCAGTTCGAAGAATAAAATGTAAATAGCGAAGAAGTGAGATGGAGGAACTCCTCCCAACTATACCCCCATCTCATTTCTATTTCTTGAAAGGTGAATCAAATGACAAAAACACTTCCAAAAGACTTTATTTTTGGCGGAGCAACAGCAGCCTACCAAGCAGAAGGTGCTACACATACTGATGGTAAAGGGCCAGTCGCCTGGGACAAATACCTCAAAGATAACTACTGGTACACTGCTGAACCAGCCAGTGATTTCTATCACAAATACCCAGTTGACCTCAAACTTGCAGAAGAGTATGGTGTCAATGGTATCCGTATTTCAATCGCTTGGTCACGTATCTTTCCAACTGGTTATGGGAAGGTTAATGACAAGGGGGTTGAGTTCTATCATAATCTATTTGCAGAGTGCCACAAACGGCATGTTGAGCCCTTCGTGACTCTTCATCACTTTGACACGCCAGAAGCACTTCATTCAAACGGAGATTTCCTGAATAGAGAAAACATTAATCACTTTGTGGATTATGCAGCCTTCTGTTTTGAAGAATTTCCTGAAGTTAACTTTTGGACAACCTTTAATGAAATTGGGCCGATAGGAGATGGTCAGTATTTGGTTGGGAAATTCCCTCCAGGTATTCAGTACGACCTTGCCAAAGTCTTCCAATCTCATCACAATATGATGGTGTCGCATGCGCGTGCAGTAAAACTTTTCAAGGATAAGGGATATAAGGGTGAAATTGGTGTGGTTCATGCCCTGCCTACTAAGTATCCTCTGGATCCAGATAATCCAGCAGATGTTCGTGCAGCCGAGTTAGAAGATATCATTCACAATAAATTTATTTTGGATGCGACTTATCTAGGACGATATTCCGAAGAAACGATGGAAGGTGTCAACCATATCTTAGCAGTCAATGGTGGAAGTTTAGATCTGCGTAAAGAAGACTTCGCTGTGCTAGAAGCTGCAAAAGACCTGAATGACTTCCTTGGAATTAACTACTACATGAGTGATTGGATGCAAGCCTTTGATGGCGAAACAGAAATCATTCATAACGGTAAGGGTGAAAAAGGAAGCTCTAAGTATCAGATTAAGGGAGTTGGACGTCGAGTGGCGCCTGACTATGTCCCACGTACGGACTGGGACTGGATTATCTATCCTCAAGGTTTGTATGATCAAATCATGCGCGTGAAGAAAGATTACCCAAATTACAAGAAAATCTACATCACAGAGAATGGTCTCGGATACAAAGATGAGTTTGTGGATGGGACAGTCTACGATGATGGACGGATTGATTATGTTAAGAAACATATGGAAGTGATTGCAGATGCAATCTCTGATGGAGCCAATGTCAAAGGCTACTTTATCTGGTCTCTGATGGATGTCTTTTCTTGGTCAAATGGTTACGAAAAGCGTTACGGCCTCTTCTATGTTGATTTTGAGACCCAGGAGCGTTATCCAAAGAAATCGGCTCACTGGTACAAGAAACTAGCTGAGACACAGCTTATTGATTAAAATTCAACAAAAATTCCCTGCCAAAAGGCAGGGGAATTTTTATGGTTTTGATAAAAGAATGGTTGTTTGTTTCGACAGATCTTCAAATGTCTCCTGACTCAGTTTGGCATCTGAAACGATGGTATCAATCTCTGAGATATTGTAAAAAGTGTAAAAATCAAACTTATTAAACTTACTGTGGTCTGCCAGTAAGTATTTTTTATTGGCATTATTCAGGGCGATTCGTTGTACCTCGCCCTCTTCTTCACTGAAAGTAGCAATTGCCTTATCCTTAATACCATTACAGCTTACAAAAGCTTTAGAAAACTGAAGGTTGGTCAAATCCTGCAAGGTAAGTGTCCCTACAAAAGCACCAGTGATAGAGCGATAATTTCCGCCAATCAAGATCAAATCTGTTAATTTTCGTTCGTTTAGGATGAGAAAAACTGGAAGACTGTTTGTTACAACACGAATATTATCGATAGGAAGCTCACGAGCAAAACATTCTAAGGTTGTTCCTGGTCCGATAAAAATGGTTTCACCTTCGTCAATCAAATGACCTGCAAAACGGCTAATTTCTTGTTTTTCAGCAATCTGTAAGCCTTGTTTTTCAACGTTTGAGCGTTCGTTGTTTAAGAGAGAACCTGTACGAAGTTTTTCAGCGCCACCGTGCACACGAACCAGCAAATCCTTATCTGCCAATTCTTGTAAGTAGCGACGAGCTGTCATATCTGATACATCAAGACTCTCCATAATCTCTTTTACAGTAATAGTGCCTTTTGTGTTTACTGCTTCTAGAATACTATCTAGTTTTTCTTGCTTTAGCATCCTTATCACCTCGATTTCTACTATTATTATCTTACCATAAAACGCTCAATCAATCAAATATAAAAAAACAAAATAAAACAAAAACAAAAATACCATGGTTGTTTTAAACAAACCATGATATTTTGAATGATCGGCCAAATTAGTCTAAACCGTAGTTGTAATCCTCGTCTTGCATGGCTTCAACTTCACCAAGGAGGTAACCATTTCCGACTTGAGAGAAGAAGTCGTGGTTAGAAGTTCCTGTTGAAATACCGTTCATAACGATTGGGTTGACATCATCAGCTGAATCTGGGAAGAGTGGATCTTGTCCTAGGTTCATAAGGGCCTTATTGGCATTGTAGCGAAGGAAGGTTTTGACTTCTTCAGTCCAACCAACACCGTCATAGAGACTTTCAGTATAACCTTCTTCGTTCTCGTAGAGAGTGTAGAGCAGGTCGTACATCCATTCTTTAAGTTTTTCTTGCTCTTCTTCAGGCAATTCGTTAAAACCAAGTTGGAATTTGTAACCAATGTAGGTTCCGTGAACAGACTCATCACGGATGATCAGTTTGATGATTTCCGCAACGTTGGCCAATTTGTTGTTACCGAGATAGTAGAGGGGGGTGAAGAAACCAGAGTAGAAGAGGAAGGTTTCAAGGAAGACACTGGCAACTTTCTTTTCTAGTGGGCTACCATTGAGGTAGATTTCATTGATAATTTCTGCTTTTCTTTGTAGGTAGGGATTAGTGTTGGTCCATTCAAAGATTTCTTCAATTTCAGCCTTGGTATTCAAGGTTGAAAAGATAGAAGAGTAAGATTTTGCGTGAACAGATTCCATAAACTGGATGTTGTTGAAAACAGCTTCCTCATGCGGTGTACGGATGTCTGAGCGAAGCGCCTGAACTCCTGTTTCAGATTGCATGGTATCCAAAAGGGTCAAACCACCAAAGACTTTTCCTACTAAGTCTTTTTCTTTGTTTGATAGTTTTCTCCAGTCGTCTAGGTCATTTGACAAGGGGATACGCGTATCGAGCCAGAATTGCTCTGTCAGTTTTTCCCAAGTTGATTTGTCAATGACATCTTCGATGGCATTCCAGTTAATGGCTTTGTAGTAAGTTTCCATTTGAAATCTCTTTCTGTATGTAATAATGCGATTGTCAAATCATCTCTATTTTATCATAGTCTGAGAAGAGTATCGCACAAAAAGTCGGAAGCCCGACTTTTTAGTTTTTCATAGTATTTAAGATACTTATCAAGTTTTTTCTGGTGGGTAACTTAATCAGTAGTCTGAGAAAATGTGGTTGCCTCAGATAAAAATTAAATCACACAACTTTCACATTGGTTAGCACCGACTTCCCCACCGTCGTCTGTAAAGGTACGGACGTAGTAGATAGACTTGATACCCTTGTTAAAGGCATAGTTACGAAGGATTGACAAGTCACGTGTCGTTTGTTTGTTTTCTTTCTTCCATTCGTAAAGACCTTTTGGAATGTCGCTACGCATGAAGAGAGTGAGTGAAAGCCCTTGGTCCACGTGCTCAGTCGCAGCAGCGTAAACATCAATCACTTTACGCATATCCATGTCATAAGCAGAAGTGTAGTAAGGAATGGTATCTGTAGACAAGCCTGCAGCTGGATAGTAGATTTTACCGATTTTCTTCTCTTGGCGTTCTTCAATACGTTGCGTAATCGGGTGGATAGAAGCAGAAACGTCGTTGATGTAGCTGATAGAACCATTTGGAGCAACAGCTAGACGGTTTTGATGGTAAAGTCCATCTGCTTGAACCTTTTCGCGAAGTTCAGTCCAATCAGCAGCACTTGGGATAAAGACGTCTTTGAAGAGTTCTTTGACACGGTCTGATTTTGGAACAAACTCGCCTGTCACATACTTGTCAAAGTAGCTTCCGTTAGCATAGTCTGATTTTTCAAAGTTGTGGAAGGTGATACCACGTTCACGCGCGATGTTATTTGACTCCACCAAGGTCCAGTAGTTCATAAGCATAAAGTAGATGCTTGTAAATTCAACTGACTCGGGTGATCCATATTCGATGAGTTGTTGGGCAAGGTAACTATGAAGTCCCATGGCACCAAGACCAAAGGTGTGAGCCAAACTATTTCCGTGGTCGATAGTAGGAACAGCTACGATGTGCGAACTATCTGTAACGAAAGTAAGCGCACGTACCATGGCACGGATTGAACGACCAAAGTCAGGTGAGGTCATCATGTTGACCACGTTGGTTGAACCAAGGTTACATGAAACGTCCGTTCCCATTTGAAGGAATTCTTGAGCATCGTTGATCAAGCTTGGTTCTTGAACTTGAAGAATCTCAGAACACAAGTTGCTCATGATAATCTTGCCATCAACTGGATTCGCACGGTTAGCCGTATCAATGTTGACTACATAAGGATAGCCAGATTCTTGTTGCAATTTAGAGATTTCCGTTTCCAAATCACGCGCCTTGATTTTTGTCTTGCGGATATTTGGATTTGCGACTAATTCATCGTATTTTTCAGTGATGTCGATGTAGTTGAATGGTACACCATATTCAAGTTCTACAGAGTAAGGGCTGAAGAGGTACATTTCTTCATTTTTACGAGCCAATTCGTAGAATTTATCTGGTACCACTACACCAAGTGAAAGGGTCTTCACACGAACTTTTTCATCGGCATTTTCTTTCTTAGTTGAAAGGAAGGCGATGATATCTGGATGAAAGACGTTGAGGTAGACAACCCCAGCACCTTGACGTTGCCCGAGTTGGTTTGAGTAAGAGAAGCTGTCTTCAAAAAGCTTCATAACTGGTACGACACCAGAAGCAGCACCCTCATAACCTTTGATAGGAGCTCCGGCTTCACGAAGGTTGCTGAGGGAAATTCCCACACCACCACCGATACGTGAAAGTTGAAGAGCAGAGTTGATAGAACGTCCGATAGAGTTCATGTCATCCGTTACTTGAATCAAGAAACAAGATACCAACTCCCCACGACGAGCACGACCTGCGTTCAAAAAGGAAGGAGTAGCTGGTTGGTAGCGTTGGTGGATGATTTCATTGGCAATATCAATTGCAATCGCTTCATCCCCGTCAGCAAAATAAAGCGCGTTAAAGAAGACACGGTCTTCCATGCTTTCAAGATAGTATTCCCCGTCGTTAGTTTTCAAAGCATATTGATTGTAAAACTTATAGGCAGCCATGAATGACTTGAATTGGAAGTTTTGATCTTTGATAAACTGAGACAATTCTTCCAAAAACTCTGGGCGGTATTTCTTGATAAATGCTGTTTCGATGTAGTTGTGCTCAATGAGGTAGTTGATTTTATCAGTGATTGAATCAAAAACCATAGTGTTTGGAACTACATTTTCTTTAAAGAAGGCATCCAAGGCTTCTTTATCTTTATGAAGCATGATTTGTCCATTGACAGGACGGTTGATTTCGTTATTGAGACGGAAGTAGGTCACGTCCTCAAGATGTTTTAATCCCATAAAATTTTCCTTATCTAACCTGATTACAAAAGAAAGGCCTCTAAGTTAGCCCTAGAAGCAGTTTCTTCTGGATGATGCACTAAAGTTATGCTAATTGTTTTAGTTTTCCTGGTTGGAAACCTGAAAAGACTTCAGTTGGTGTTTGGATGACAGGAGCAGCGCTGAAACCGAGCTCTTTAACTTGGTCAATATACTCAGGTTGCTCGTCAAGATTAATCTCACGATAAGCCACATTGTTGCTGTCCAAGAAACGCTTGGTCATCTTACATTGGACACAGTTGTTTTTAGAATAAACGGTTACCATTTTCGTAACTCCTCTTTCAAAATAGATTACTTTCTTAGTATATCAGAAAAAAAAACTTTGTCAAACTTTTTAAACTAAATCTTGTGCTAAAAAGTTACGGTTTTGAAATCAAAACACAAGATATAGTGTTTTTGAAAACATAAATTTTGATTTCCGTTGAACTGTCAAACTTTCTCAAAATAAAAAAACTACATACTGTATATTGGCAATATAAATAGAAGATTTTCAGCAAGTTATCAGAAAGGAAATAGAAGAAAGTCCATAAAACACTTGAAAAATTATCTAGAAGGTGATATAATACAGTCTTGTAAGGGTTATCACATATAATCCAAAAAAGAAATAACTAAAGGAGAGTCAAACTATGGCTTCTAAAGATTTCCACGTAGTGGCAGAAACAGGTATTCACGCACGTCCAGCAACATTGTTGGTTCAAACAGCTAGCAAATTTGCTTCAGATATCACTCTTGAATACAAAGGTAAATCAGTAAACCTTAAATCTATCATGGGTGTTATGAGTCTTGGTGTTGGCCAAGGTGCTGACGTTACAATTTCAGCTGAAGGTGCAGATGCTGATGACGCAATCGCTGCTATCACTGAAACTATGGAAAAAGAAGGATTGGCATAAGGAAATGACAGAAATGCTTAAAGGAATCGCAGCATCAGACGGTGTTGCAGTTGCAAAAGCATATCTACTCGTTCAACCGGATTTGTCATTTGAGACTGTTACAGTCGAAGATACAAACGCAGAAGAAGCTCGCCTTGATGCCGCTCTAAAAGCATCACAAGACGAGCTTTCTGTTATTCGTGAGAAAGCAGTAGGTACGCTCGGTGAAGAAGCAGCTCAAGTTTTTGACGCTCACTTAATGGTTCTTGCTGACCCAGAAATGATCAGCCAAATCAAAGAAACAATCCGTGCTAAGAAAGTGAATGCAGAAGCAGGTCTGAAAGAAGTGACAGACATGTTTATCACTATCTTTGAAGGTATGGAAGACAACCCATACATGCAAGAACGTGCAGCGGATATCCGCGACGTGACAAAACGTGTATTGGCAAATCTTCTTGGTAAAAAATTGCCAAACCCAGCTTCTATCAATGAAGAAGTGATTGTGATTGCGCATGACTTGACTCCTTCAGATACAGCTCAATTGGACAAAAACTTTGTAAAAGCTTTTGTAACGAACATTGGTGGACGTACAAGCCACTCAGCTATTATGGCGCGTACACTTGAAATCGCGGCAGTATTGGGTACAAACAACATCACTGAAATTGTTAAAGATGGTGATATCCTTGCTGTTAACGGTATCACTGGTGAAGTGATTATCAACCCAACTGATGAGCAAGCGGCAGAATTCAAGGCTGCTGGTGAAGCTTATGCGAAGCAAAAAGCTGAATGGGCACTTTTGAAAGATGCTCAAACAGTGACTGCTGATGGTAAACACTTTGAATTGGCTGCTAATATCGGTACTCCAAAAGACGTTGAAGGTGTCAATGCCAACGGTGCCGAAGCTGTTGGTCTTTACCGTACAGAGTTCTTGTACATGGATTCTCAAGACTTCCCAACAGAAGACGAGCAGTATGAAGCTTACAAGGCTGTACTTGAAGGAATGAACGGTAAACCTGTTGTTGTTCGTACAATGGATATCGGTGGAGATAAGGAACTTCCTTACTTCGATATGCCTCACGAAATGAACCCATTCCTTGGATTCCGTGCCCTTCGTATCTCTATCTCTGAGACTGGAGATGCTATGTTCCGTACACAAATCCGTGCTCTTCTTCGTGCGTCTGTTCACGGTCAATTGCGTATCATGTTCCCAATGGTTGCGCTTTTGAAAGAATTCCGTGCAGCTAAAGCAGTCTTTGACGAAGAAAAAGCAAATCTTCTTGCTGAAGGTGTTGCAGTTGCGGATGATATCCAAGTTGGTATTATGATTGAGATCCCTGCAGCAGCCATGCTTGCAGACCAATTTGCAAAAGAAGTTGACTTCTTCTCAATTGGTACAAACGACTTGATCCAATACACAATGGCAGCAGACCGTATGAACGAACAAGTTTCATACCTTTACCAACCATACAACCCATCAATCCTACGCTTGATCAACAATGTGATCAAGGCAGCTCACGCTGAAGGTAAATGGGCTGGTATGTGTGGTGAGATGGCTGGTGACCAAAAAGCTGTTCCACTTCTTGTCGGAATGGGCTTGGATGAGTTCTCTATGTCAGCAACATCAGTCCTTCGTACACGTAGTTTGATGAAGAAATTAGATACTGCTAAGATGGAAGAGTACGCTAACCGTGCCCTTACAGAATGCTCAACAATGGAAGAAGTTCTTGAACTTCAAAAAGAATACGTTAATTTTGATTAATCGAAAAGTCCTTGCAATTCAGTTGCAGGGATTTTTTGATTTTTTAAGTTGGGGAAATGAGAGTTAGACTTCATAGCTCGTATCTGAAACAATTATTAAAAAGTAAAAAAATAGTAAAAATACTTAACTGGTTCATAAAATGCTTGACAAGGCGAAAATTTTGGAGTAAACTGTTAACCAGTTAAGTAATAGAGAGGAGTTTCTGCTATTTAGAAATGAATTGCAACTAGAAATAACAAAAAGAAAGAGAGTTTCGATGAAAATTAATAAGAAATACCTTGCTGGTTCTGCGGCAGCTTTGATTTTAAGTGTTTGTTCTTACGAATTGGGACTGTATCAAGCAAGAACGGTTAAGGAAAATAATCGTGTTTCCTATATAGATGGAAAACAAGCGACGCAGAAAACGGAGAATTTGACTCCTGATGAGGTTAGTAAACGTGAAGGGATCAATGCAGAGCAAATCGTCATCAAGATAACAGACCAGGGATATGTCACTTCACACGGCGACCACTATCATTATTACAATGGTAAGGTTCCTTATGACGCTATCATCAGTGAAGAGTTGCTGATGAAGGATCCAAACTATACACTAAAAGACGAAGATATTGTCAGTGAAATCAAGGGTGGTTATGTCATCAAGGTAGATGGGAAATACTATGTCTACCTTAAGGATGCAGCCCATGCGGATAATGTCCGTACAAAAGAAGAAATCAATCGACAAAAACAAGAGCATAGTCAGCATCGTGAAGGAGGAACTTCAGCAAATGATGGTGTGGTAGCCTTGGCACGTTCACAAGGACGCTACACCACAGATGATGGTTACATCTTTAATGCCTCTGATATCATTGAAGATACTGGTGATGCTTATATCGTTCCTCATGGCGACCATTACCATTACATTCTCAAGAGCGAGTTATCAGCCAGCGAATTGGCTGCAGCAGAAGCCTTTCTATCTGGTAGAAGTGGCCAATCAAATACGCCTACTTATCGCCGTACCAATAACAACAGTGCTAGTTACGATGTAGATAGATGGACTCCATCCTATAATAATCAAGGCAACAGCTATACGAACACGAACACAGCTAACAACAGTAGCGACGATAACCAAGCAAGTCAGAGTGATGAGGATATTGATAGCCTTCTGAAACAACTTTACGCCTTGCCGCTCAGCCAACGACACGTAGAATCTGATGGTCTTGTCTTCGACCCAGCACAGATTACAAGTCGAACAGCTAGAGGAGTTGCTGTGCCTCATGGGAACCATTACCATTTCATCCCTTATTCACAGATGTCTGAATTGGAAGAACGAATCGCTCGTATTATTCCTCTACAGTACAGTTCGAACCATAGGGTGCCGGATTCAAGACCAGAACAACCAAGTCCACAACCGACTCCGGAACCTAGTCCAAGCCCGCAACCTGCACCAACTCCTCAACCAACTCCAAGCAATCCAATTGACGAAAAATTAGTTAAACAGGCTATTCGAAAAGTAGCTGACGGCTATGTCTTTGAGGAGAATGGAACCTCACGTTATATTCCTGCCAAGAAGCTTTCAGCAGAAACAGCAGCAGCAATTGATAGTAAACTAGCCAAGCAAGAAAGTTTGTCTCATAAACTCGGAGCTAAGAAAACCAATCTCCCATCTGATGATCGAGGATTTTACAATAAGGCTTATGATTTACTAGCAAGAATTCATCAGGACTTACTTGATAATAAAGGGCGCCAAGCTGATTTTGACGCTTTGGATAAACTGTTGGAACGTTTAAATGATGAAAGCAGTGATAAAGTCAAGTTGGTGGATGATATCTTGGCCTTTCTAGCACCGATTCGTCATCCAGAACGTTTAGGAAAACCAAATGCGCAAATTGCCTACACTGATGATGAGATTCAGGTAGCCAAGTTGGCAGGCAAGTATACAACAGAAGATGGCTATATCTTTGATCCTCGTGATATCACCAGTGATGAGGGGGATGCCTATGTAGCTCCACATATGACCCATAGTCATTGGATTAAGAAAGATAGTTTGTCTGAAGCCGAAAGAGCGGCAGCCCAGGCTTATGCTAAAGAGAAAGGTTTGACTCCTCCTTCAACAGACCATCAGAATCCAGGAAATACGGAGGCTAAAGGAGCAGAAGCTATCTACAACCGCGTGAAAGCAGCTAAGAAGGTGCCGCTTGATCGTATGCCTTACAATCTCCAACATACCGTGGAAGTTAAAAACGGTAGTTTAATCATTCCTCATTATGATCATTACCATAACATAAAATTTGAGTGGTTTGACGAAGGACTTTATGAGGCACCTAAGGGGTATAGTCTAGAAGATCTCTTTGCGACTGTCAAGTACTATGTCGAACATCCAAACGAACGTCCGCATTCAGATAGTGGTTGGGGCAATGCAAGTGACCATGTTCAAAGAAACCAAAATGGTCAAGCTGATACCAATCAAACGGAAAAACCATCAGAGGAGAAACCTCGTACAGAAAAACCTGAGGAAGAAAAACCTCGCGAAGAGAAACCTCAAAGTGAGAAACCAGAATCTCCAAAACCAACTGAGGAGCCGGAAGAAGAGTCACCAGAGGAACCAGAAGAACCTCAGGTCGAGACTGAAAAGGTTGAAGCGAAGTTGAGAGAGGCTGAAGAGCTACTTGCAAAGATCCAAGACCCCATTATCAAGTCCAATGCCAAAGAAACTCTCACTGGCTTAAAAAATAACCTGCTATTTGGCTCCCAGGACAACAATACTATTATGGCAGAAGCTGAAAAATTATTGGCTTTGTTAAGGGAGAGTAAGTAGTTGTAACAACATTTTCTAACTCCTAAAAACAGGATAGGAGAACTAGAAAAGTTAAAATCGAAAATGAGAACAGAATGTAAGTTCTAGTTCTCATTTTTTTCATGAAAATATGTAAAATATCTTGACATATAGTGTAAATAAAGATAAACTATTTACTAGTTAATTAAATGGTTAAATACTAGTTAAGGAGTAATGATGAAAAAAAGAACGATCCTATTCTTGATGGCCAGTTTATTGGCTCTTGTCTTAGGAGCATGTGGTCAAAAAGAAAAACAAGAAGCAAAAGGGATGAAGATTGTCACAAGTTTTTACCCTATCTACGCCATGGTAAAAGAGGTATCAGGGGACTTGAATGATGTACGGATGATTCAGTCAAGTAGTGGGATTCACTCCTTTGAACCGTCAGCTAATGACATTGCTGCTATTTATAACGCTGATGTCTTTATCTACCACTCGCATACACTGGAGTCTTGGGCGGGAAGTCTAGACCCTAACTTGAAAAAATCAAAAGTAAAAGTTTTAGAAGCTTCTGAAGGAATGGCCTTGGACCGTGTACCAGGTTTGGAAGATGTAGAAGCTGGTGATGGGATTGATGAAAAAACACTTTACGACCCGCACACTTGGTTAGATCCTGAAAAAGCAGGTGAAGAAGCGCAGATTATTGCGAATAAACTTTCGGAGCTTGATAGTGCCAATAAGGAAACTTATCAAAAGAATGCCAAAAACTTTATCGCTAAAGCTCAAGAATTAAGCAAGAAATACCAGACTATTTTTGAAAAAGCGAGTCAAAAGACTTTTGTTACGCAACACACAGCCTTTTCTTACCTGGCTAAACGTTTTGGATTGAAACAACTTGGAATTGCTGGTATCTCTCCTGAACAAGAGCCGAGTCCAAGACAGTTGACAGAAATCCAAGAATTTGTCAAAACCTATAAGGTCAAAACCATCTTTACCGAGAGCAATGCTTCTTCTAAAGTCGCTGAGACCTTGGTCAAATCAACAGGAGTTAGTCTGAAAACACTGAATCCTTTGGAAGCAGACCCCGAAAATGACAAAACTTACCTAGAAAATCTAGAAGAAAATATAAATGTTCTTGCAGAAGAATTGAAATGAGGAGATTATGAAAATTAAGAAAAAGTATCTTGCGGCGGGATCGGCTTTAGTCCTTTCCCTAAGTCTTTGCATCTATGCACTGAACCAACACCAGATAGAAGACAAAAAAGATACAAATCGTGTATCTTATGTTGAGGGTAAACAAGACTCTCAAAAAACAGAGACTCAGACACCGGATCAGGTTAGCCAGAAAGAAGGAATTCTGGCTGAGCAAATTGTAATAAAAATTACAGATCAGGGCTATGTGACGTCACATGGTGATCACTATCATTACTATAACGGGAAAGTTCCTTATGATGCCCTCTTTAGTGAAGAACTCTTGATGAAGGATCCAAACTACCAACTTAAGGATGGAGATATCGTCAATGAAGTCAAGGGTGGTTATATCATCAAGGTAGATGGAAAATATTATGTCTACCTGAAAGATGCAGCTCATGCCGATAATGTTCGAACTAAGGATGAAATCAACCGTCAAAAACAAGAACACGGTAAAGAAGATAAAGGGACTAGTGCAGAAGTATCAGTAGCTAAATTACAGGGGCGTTATACTACTGATGACGGTTATGTCTTTAACGCTTCAGATATCATTAAAGACACAGGTGATGGTTATATAGTACCACATGGTGGTCACTATCATTTCATTCCTAAGAGTGACTTGTCGGCAGGTGAATTAGCGGCCGCAAAAGCATATTTATCAGGGAATACTACAGCTCTCAGTCAACCTTTGTCAGTGACACCGAATAATGGTGTTACCGCAGCAGATGATGGTTATGTCTTTAACCCTAATGATATTGTCAGAGATACAGGTGATGCTTATATAGTAAGACATGGGGACCACTATCATTATATTCCTAAGTCATCTCTAAACAATCCTACATCACAATCTGATACGGTAGAGTTAGGAAATCCTTCTAATACTGGATCAAGTAATGAGACCTCACATGCCTACCATGAGGAAGAAGATGGTCATGGTTTTGATGCCAATCGAATTATAAGTGAAGATTCAGAAGGTTTTGTCATGCCCCATGGCGACCACCATCATTACTTCTTTAAGAAGGATTTGACACCAGAACAAATCAAGGCAGCTCAAGATCATTTGAGAGGTAAAACGCCAGTAACACCAAGTCCAGCACATGATGACGATGATGATCATGATGAAGATGCCCATGGTCATCACCATGAAGAACATGGTCATGGTTTTGATGCAAATCGAATTATCAGTGAAGATGCGGTAGGCTTTGTCATGTCACATGGTAACCACAATCATTACTTCTTTAAGAAGGATTTGACACCAGAACAAATCAAGGCGGCTCAAGATCATTTGAGAGGTAAAACGCCAGTAACACCAAGTCCAGCACATGATGACGATGATGATCATGATGAAGATGCCCATGGTCATCACCATGAAGAACATGGTCATGATTTTGATGCCAATCGTGTTATTAGTGAGGATGAGCAAGGTTTTGTCATGAGTCACGGTGACCACAATCATTACTTCTTCAAGAAGGACTTGACAGCAGAGCAAATTAAGGCCGCGCAAGACCATTTGAAAAACCATCATGATGCTGAACCTGTAAAACCTCTTGCTAAAACGGTAGAGTCTTTCTCAAGAGATGCTAGCGATGAAGAAAAGATTGCTTATATTTCTAAGACCTATGGAGTTCCACTTGAAGCTATTAGAATTTCAAACGGATTCTTTGTCTTTGGAAATCCAGACCAAGCCTATGATCCGACTCATATCCATCCATATGCTGTTCGTAAAGAACACGTTCGGATTCCTCTTCAAACTGGAAATCCAGAACTTGATTTCCTAAATGAACTTTATACAACTGCTTTGCGAGATGGTGTGTCTCCTTATAGCTTGCAGGTAGAAAATGGTAGTTTTGTGATTCCTCATGGCGACCACAATCACTACATCAAGGTTCAAACTAAGGGATATGAAGTGGCTCTGAAAAACAAGATTCCAGCCCTCCAATCTAACTACCAACCTGGAGCTTTTGATGAGAAGGCAGTCTTGGCGAAAGTAGATCAACTTCTAGCTGATAGCAGAAGTATCTACAAAGACAAGCCTATCGAACAAATACAGATTGAGTTAGCTTTAGGTCAGTTTACTGAAAACATGAAGAAGCTGGCAACTAACTCTACTGCAGGTTATCTTGCAACACTGGATCTCTTTGATAAGCAATATATCCATATTGATGAAAGTGTTAAACCTGTTGAAACAAGCGCTCTAGATAAGAAATACCAAGCCTTGATTGATAAAATCAATACACTGGATACAGACTCTTATGGCCTTCCTAAGAAAGACCTTCTCGTTCGACTTCAAGAAGCAAAATTGGCTAAAGATGAGGCTGCTTTAGTAGCGGTTGAATCACAACTTCAAGCTCTTCAAGACTTTAATGATCGAACAGGTGTTACAACAGTGGAATACATCAAGTATTTCTATGAACACGTAAATGACGGTCGTTTGAGTGATGAACTTCGAAACAAAGTAGCTCAGTTGACTTGGACCTTGTATCAATCTCAATCCTTCCTAAAGGCAGCGGAATTGAACAAATTATTCCCAAGCATCTATCAAGCAAAACAAGAAGTGGAAGAAGCTTTGAAAGCTCAGCCAACTACTGCTAAATCAACGAAAACAGTTCTAGATACTGAAAAAGTTGATAATCAAACTGCCAAGACAGCTATTTATGGCTTCTTGAAAGAATTGTACGGAGACTTTATGCCTGAAGAACATGTCAATCATGTTAGCAAGGAAGAAGTAGAAAGTCTTTTGAGCAAGGCAAATCAACTCTTGAAACAAATCCAAGAAGAAGGAATCAGACAATCCTTGGCAGAAGAAGTAGAAAATCTCAAAGCTGCCACAAACAAGACTGATGCAGACTTAGATGAAGTAAACAGTCAGGTAAAAGATGTCTTGACTCGTATCGCTAGCGCTCTTCAACAAGAAAAGGAAAATGCTGAGCAAGATCCTCAGACACTTGTACTCTATCAAAAACTCTACGATATTCTTATGTCACTTCACTCTTATTTAGAAAACAATAAGGGTTCTGATGAGGACTTTGATAAGGTGGATGCTCTACTAGATCAACTTTCTGCTAAGAGTAAAGATAAAGCTGCTTTACTTGAATTGACAAAAGCTATTCTGGTCTTGAATCAAGAAATCAAGTCAAAAGCTAACGCAAGTGAAGAAGCAACTCCAACAACAAAAGCTGAATCGAATGCTAATAGCACAAGTGCAGAGAATCAACCAATTGCAGGTACAGCAGCCGAAGCACCAGTGGCATCTGAATCTAACAGTTATACTGCAAGCGACGAAAGCAAACCAGGCAACACAAGAGATTCTAAACCTGCTGTATCAACTTCAGAAAAGGAAACAAACGAATCTGTAACAAGTACTGGAAATCAAGAAAAACCAGCTCAATAAATAAAGAGGCGAAGTAGCAAAGCTACCTCGTCCTTTTTAGTCTTTATAAGATACAATTCCAATGATAGTATCTACTGCACGCTCCATGGTTTGAAGACTCACGTATTCAAAACGTCCATGCATGTTTTCACCACCCGCAAAGATATTTGGAGTCGGGATTCCCATAAAGGAAATCTTAGAGCCATCTGTTCCACCACGAATCGGTTCAATGATTGGCGTGATTCCAAGATCTTCCATAACGGCTTTAGCAATGGTAACGGGTGTCATGTCTTTCTCGATGACTTCTTTCATATTGTAGTACTGGTCAGTCAAGTTTAAGGTAACACGATTACTACCAAGCTCTTGATTCATCTTATCAGCAATATCCTGCATAGCTTCCTTACGAGCTTCAAAGGAATCCTTTTCAAAGTCGCGAATGATATAGCTTGCACGCGCCTCCTCGACACTACCTGACACATCCATGAGATGATAGAAACCTTGATAACCACCTGTCAATTCTGGCCGGTCATTCTCAGGAAGTTGATTATGAAAATCAATCGCCAGCTGAAGGGCATTGACCATCTGTCCTTTGGCAGTACCAGGGTGGACATTACGTCCTTGGAAATGGAGTTCAGCAGCAGCTGCTGAGAAAGTCTCGTATTGAAGCTCACCTAGCGGACCACCATCAACAGTATAAGCAAAGTCAACATCAAAGTCTTCAGCATCAAACTTGTTAGCTCCAACACCGATTTCTTCATCGGGGCCAAAACCGACACGAATTTCACAATGCTTGATTTCTGGGTGAGAAGACAGATACTCGATGGCTGTCATAATCTCAGCAATACCTGATTTGTCATCAGCGCCCAGCAAGGTCGTGCCGTCAGTTGTGATAAGTGTTTGACCTAGATATTTTTCAAGACTCTTGAAGTCAGCAGGATCTAGTTTAAAACCAGAAGTACCTAAGTCGATAACTCCACCATCATAGTTTTCGATAACTTGCGGATTAACTCCCTCAGCATTAAAGTCAGCTGTGTCCATGTGGGAGATGAAGCCAATCTTGCGTGTCAAGCTTGGATCGTTTGCTGGTAAGGTCCCAATAGCAAAACCATTTGGAAGGTAGTAAACATTTTGCAGACCGACACGTTTCATTTCGGGAATAAGAACGTTGATCGCAAAATCTACCTGGCTTTGCGTACTTGGAGTAGTAGTAGAGTGTTCATCAGAACGCGTATTGACCTTAACGTAGGTCAAAAATCGCTCTAAAAGGTTCGGATAAGTCATAAAAACTCCTTTTGAATTCATTTTTTCCATTGTATCATAGAAAGAAGAGAAAAACAAAAGCCAGAAGTTAGGGGAATATACGATGACTTTCGGTTCGCCAGAAAGAGATTACTTTTGAAGGTGTGGCTGTTTTTTCACAAATATTCGTCGTGGAGTGAGACTTCGAGACCACGAAATCCAGACTCTCTATGACAACTATGTTCGTATCGGTGGGACGCCTTTGCAGCGGATTACACGTGAGGAGGTCAATTTAGTCAAAGAACGTTTAGGGGAGGAGTACGGTATCTACTTTGCCAACAAATTTTCTCGTCCCTTTATTCCAGACGTGATCAAGCAGATGGAAACTGATGGTGTTGAAGAATGTATCTGCTTGATTTTGGAACCTCATTATTCTTTTTACTCAGTCATGGGGTATGAAAAGTTTCTGGAAAGCCAGCAGATCCGATTTTTAGTTATTAAGGACTGGTATCAACAACAGCCTTTGCTGGACTTTTGGACAGATGAGATTAGAAAAATTTTACGAAATGAGGTGGGAGAAGAATCCTTCAAGGTAATCTTTTCAGCCCATAGCGTTCCCATTTTTGCCTTGGTCTATGGAGATCCATATATCGATCAGATTTTCGATAATAGC
Organism: Streptococcus oralis; assembly: GCF_015561235.1. Lineage (GTDB taxonomy): Bacteria > Bacillota > Bacilli > Lactobacillales > Streptococcaceae > Streptococcus > Streptococcus oralis_BK. Next base: position 493,655 of record NZ_JADMTC010000001.1, read on the forward strand.
AAGCTAATTGCTGAACAACTTGGCCTAATGACAGACCAGTATACCAATACTTGGCAGAGCGAAAGCGATATTGGAATCCCTTGGATCAAGCCAGATGTCTTAGAATATTTACGAGATCAAAAGCAACATCCAGAGCATTATATTTTTGTCCCGATTAGCTTTATCAGTGAGCACATCGAAGTCTTGTTTGATAATGATGTGGAATGTTATGATTTGTGTCAAGAAATAGGTGTCACCTACCATCGTCCACCTATGCCCAATACGGATAGCCGTTTAATTGACGCTTTAGTCGCTACTGTAAGAGCCAATGAAGACAAAGAATTTAAAGCTTTTCTCCCAGAAGAAGAAACCTTTGATGAGTTAGCGCCTTCAGCAACTACCAAGGACATTATGGAGGAGACAGACGACCTTCAGATGCCAGAATTTGTCAAAAAACTCATTGAGAAAAAAGGCCGTGAAAATGTGAAGATGCCGTACTTAATTAAGAAAATGCTAGAAAAGGCTGGGAAGTTACCAAAAGAGTAAAGAAAAAAGGATTTAGCTTTAAGCTAGATCCTTTATTTGTCTTATTTTTTTTCAAGAAGAGCTTTGATTTCTTGAAGAACTTCAAGTTCAGTTGGAGCAGCAGATGCTTCCTCAACCACTTCCTCTTTCTTACGAAGGTTTTGCGCTTTTTCCATAGCTTTAATAACGAAGAAAAGCACAGTACCTACAACGAGAAAGTTGATAATAGCACTCAAGAATTTACCATATGTAACACCATTCCATGCAAGCTCAGCGATGTTTTGTACTTTCGCAGCTTCCAAGGCTGGATTCAAGATAAGTGGAGTGATGATATCGTTAACGAGTGAAGTTACGATAGCACCAAATGCAGAGGCGATGATTACACCGACAGCAAGGTCAACAACATTACCGCGAAGCAAGAATTCTTTTAGGTCCTTTAACATTTTCATAATTTCCTTTTCTAATTTTCTAACTAATTATATCCTAAATTGTGACAAAAAGCAACCTGGATGCTTAAGGAAGTCGGTTACTCCTTTTAAAAATATAGATTTTACTGAAAATATAATTAAGCACAATAATCAAGATTTGTGCTAAGATAGTTTCAACCGTATTAACCCTATCTATATTATATTCGACAAACTGACCAATAAGATCAGGAAAGGTTGTAACGAAGATATAAGTTAAAAGAACGTCCAGTCCAAGTGTAGAGAGACGAGCTAAGAAAAACTTAGCCAGCCGAGTTGACCAATTCCTTCTCTCTTGTTTAAAGACGATTGTATCATTTGTGAGAAAGGCAAAGAGAATCCCGATAAAATTTGCGAGTACGGTTGCCAGGATTTCCTGGTGGCTGATGTGGTAAATAACCAAGCGCGATAAAATAGAAACCAAAGTAGTAGCAGCACCGAAAAATAGATAGGAGAGAATTTCGTTATCGAAGAATGCCTTTATTATTCTTTTCATGGTTTTAGTATAGCATAATGTCATATATTGTGCTATACTAGTAAGGTTGATAATCTCAACCCTTGGTGCTTAACTTCTTTCACCAAGCATATTTTACGCGGGAAACCGCTAAAGGAGAAAACATGAAAAAATTAACTGTTCGTGATATGGCAGATATCGCTATTGTCGCTGCTATTTATGTGGTTTTGACCATTACCCCACCACTGAATGCCATTAGCTACGGCGCCTACCAGTTCCGTATTTCAGAGATGATGAATTTCTTGGCCTTTTACAATCCAAAATATATCATCGGTGTGACGATTGGTTGTATGATTGCAAATTTCTTTAGCTTTGGTCCAATAGATGTCTTTGTCGGAGGGGGCTCTACCCTAGTTTTCCTAAGTCTAGGTGTATGGCTCTTTAGCAAGTACAAGAAAGACTATCTGTTCAATGGTTTGATTCGAAAAGATCATTTCTTCTTTTCAATTCTCTTCTCTATTTCAATGATTACCATTGCAGCAGAACTCTATATTGTTGCAGAAGCTCCATTCTTCTTTACATGGTTCTCTACGGGAATTGGTGAGTTTGCATCACTTATCGTAGGTGCTATTTTAATCGGAAAATTAGGGCGCCGAATCGATCTAACAAGATAAGAAGTTTATAAGCTAGATTCTTGCTAAATCTAGCTTTTTTCATTCCATAAAATTAAAAGAGAGCGCTTGACAAGAACTAGGAACTATAGTATACTTTTTAGGTAAGCTGATTTAGCTCAGTTGGCAGAGCGCATCCATGGTAAGGATGAGGTCGCCGGTTCAATCCCGGCAATTAGCATGATAGAAACAAATGACCTTGGGAGACCAAGGCTTTTCTTATCTACCTGTATAAATGAAGCAAAGAGTTTTGTCTGTTGACAAAAGTGACTCTATCTAGTAGAATAGTAGTTGCGATGAGTCGATAGGTAGTCTTCGGACTGCTATTGAGCATAAGGAGGTCATAACGCAGGAGCGGACCTTGATGAGTTGTGTGAACCTGCTCATCACATGAAGATGCCTCTTAGTCCCTGGTCAATGACTAGGGATTTTTAGTTTTCAGAAAATATAGTCTAAAAATGCTTTTCAATTTCTTGAAAAAGTAGTATAATACATCTATTATAGAAATTTTTAGAAAATTCCGAAAGAGGTTATTTATGGGATATACAGTTGCTGTAGTCGGCGCGACAGGTGCTGTCGGAGCTCAGATGATAAAAATGTTGGAAGAATCTACACTTCCAATCGATAAAATCCGTTACCTTGCTTCTGCACGTTCAGCAGGCAAGACTTTGAAATTTAAAGACCAAGATATTACGATTGAAGAAACTACTGAGACCGCTTTTGAGGGTGTTGATATTGCACTCTTCTCAGCAGGTGGTTCGACATCAGCTAAGTATGCACCATACGCAGTTCAAGCTGGAGCGGTAGTAGTAGATAACACATCTTATTTCCGTCAAAATCCAGATGTTCCTTTGGTTGTTCCAGAAGTAAATGCTCACGCACTTGATGCCCACAACGGAATCATTGCCTGCCCTAACTGTTCAACAATCCAAATGATGGTGGCTCTTGAACCTGTTCGTCAAAAATGGGGCTTGGACCGTATCATCGTTTCAACTTACCAAGCAGTCTCTGGTGCTGGTATGGGTGCGATTCTTGAAACACAACGTGAACTTCGTGAAGTCTTGAATGACGGTGTGAATCCACGTGATTTGCATGCGGAAATTTTGCCTTCAGGTGGTGATAAGAAACACTATCCTATCGCCTTTAACGCTCTTCCACAAATCGATGTCTTTACTGACAATGATTACACTTACGAAGAGATGAAGATGACCAAGGAAACGAAGAAAATCATGGAAGATGATAGCATCGCAGTATCTGCAACATGTGTGCGTATTCCTGTCTTGTCAGCTCACTCTGAATCTGTTTATATCGAAACAAAAGAAGTGGCTCCAATCGAAGAAGTGAAAGCAGCTATCGCAGCCTTCCCGGGTGCAGTTCTTGAAGATGATGTAGCGCACCAAATCTATCCTCAAGCTGTCAATGCAGTGGGTTCGCGTGATACTTTTGTTGGTCGTATCCGTAAAGACTTGGACGCTGAAAAAGGAATCCACATGTGGGTTGTTTCAGACAACCTTCTTAAAGGTGCTGCTTGGAACTCAGTTCAGATTGCAGAAACGCTTCACGAACGTGGATTGGTTCGTCCAACAGCTGAATTGAAATTTGAATTAAAATAGTCATATCGTTTAGGAGTTCAGATGAACTCCTTCTTTGAATAGAGAGGTGTTTTCATGTCTTATCAAGATTTAAAAGAGTGTAAAATCATCACAGCCTTCATTACCCCTTTCCATGAGGATGGTTCCATCAACTTTGATGCCATTCCAGCCTTGATTGAGCATTTATTGGCCCATCACACAGACGGCATTCTCCTAGCTGGAACGACTGCTGAGAGTCCAACTTTGACTCACGATGAAGAGTTGGAACTCTTTGCAGCTGTACAAAAGATTGTCAATGGACGCGTTCCTTTGATTGCGGGTGTAGGTACCAACGATACGCGTGACTCCATCGAGTTTGTCAAAGAAGTCGCAGAATTTGGCGGTTTCGCAGCTGGACTTGCGATCGTACCATACTACAACAAACCTTCTCAAGAAGGAATGTACCAGCACTTTAAAGCGATTGCAGATGCTTCTGACTTACCTATTATCATCTATAACATTCCAGGGCGTGTGGTTGTCGAATTGACTCCAGAAACCATGCTTCGTTTGGCTGACCATCCAAATATCATCGGTGTTAAAGAATGTACCAGCTTGGCCAATATGGCTTACTTGATTGAGCACAAGCCAGAGGAATTTTTGATTTATACTGGTGAGGATGGAGATGCTTTCCATGCCATGAACCTTGGTGCAGATGGGGTTATCTCAGTTGCATCTCATACAAATGGGGATGAGATGCACGAGATGTTCACTGCCATTGCAGAAAGCGATATGAAAAAAGCGGCAGCTATTCAGCGTAAATTCATTCCTAAGGTCAACGCCCTCTTCTCTTATCCAAGTCCTGCTCCAGTTAAGGCAGTTTTGAACTACATGGGATTTGAAGCTGGACCAACTCGTCTACCTCTAGTTCCAGCGCCAGAAGAAGATGCCAAACGCATTATCAAAGTTGTCGTAGATGGCGACTACGAAGCAACTAAGGCAACCGTAACAGGTGTCCTTAGACCAGATTACTAATAAAGACAATAAAATCCATGACCGAATGAAGGATCATGGATTTTTCTTATTTTCCTAAACAGAATTGGCTAAAGAGTTGGGTGATAAGTTCATCAGGAGCCGCATCTCCAGTGATTTCTCCGAGAATTTCCCAAGTTCGTGTTAAATCAACTTGAAGCAAGTCAACTGGCATCCCCAGTTCCAGCCCTTCATTAACTGCTTGTAGGCTTTCAACGGCCTTTTCAATCAAGGAAATGTGACGGGCATTAGATAGGTAAGTAGCATCTTGCTCAACCAAACCAGCATTTTCAAAGAAGAGGTCGTTAATACGCTCTTCGATCTTATCGATATTTTGGTTTTTAAGAACTGAAATACGGATAACATCTTCAGGTAATTCCGAAGTTTCAATCGCTTCAGGCAGATCAGTTTTGTTAAGCAGAATAATGCGATTAGTATCTTGGCTGATTTCTAAGAGTTGTCTGTCTTGTGCTGTTAGTGGTTCACTAGCATTTAGCACTAGTAGTACCAAGTCAGCTTCCTTGAGGGCTTTTCTCGAACGCTCGACACCGATTTGTTCCACGATATCATCTGTTTCCCGGATACCGGCTGTATCAATCAATTTGAGAGGAACCCCGTTAATGTTGACGTATTCTTCGATAACATCTCGTGTCGTACCAGCGATATCTGTTACAATAGCCTTGTCTTCACGAAGGAGATTATTGAGAAGACTGGATTTCCCAACGTTGGGACGGCCGATAATGGCAGTTGAGATTCCCTCACGAAGGATTTTACCACGACGAGCTGTTCTAAGGAGATTGGTTAGCAATTGCTGAAACTCTATAGTCTTCTCACGGACAACAGCGGTAGTAGCTTCCTCAATATCGTCATACTCAGGATAGTCGATATTGACCTCAACTTGGGCAAGTGTATTGAGGATTTCTTGGCGAGTATTGTTAATCAGGTCAGAAAGAGAACCGTCCAATTGTTTGACTGCAATATTCATAGCCTTGTCAGTCTTGGCACGGATGATGTCCATCACCGCCTCAGCCTGTGTCAAATCCACACGACCGTTTAGAAAGGCGCGCTTGGTAAATTCACCAGGTTCTGCCAACCGAGCTCCTTCACGAATAGCTAGCTGGAGAATTTCATTGGTTACCGCAATCCCGCCGTGGGTGTTAATCTCGATAATATCCTCACGAGTGAAGGTCTTTGGAGACTTCATAGCTCCAACCATAACCTCATCCATGACCTTACCAGTTTGAGGGTCAACGATGTGACCGTAGTTAAGGGTATGGCTGGCAACCTGATTCAAGTCTTTTCCTTTGAAAATCTTTTGCGCAATGGCAAAACTGTCAGTTCCGCTCAAGCGGACAATACCAATGGCTCCTTCACCTAGTGGAGTAGAGATAGCAGCTATGGTATCAAATTCACGTGTAATCATACTAATTCCTTTTGTATTTCTTTTCTTAGGATATGAATCCAAGCATCTCTTCAAATTGTAACAAATTTAGATTATTTCTTCAATGGATGCTACTTGGAGATTGAAAAAGCCTAAGCAATTCTGCTTAAGCTAGATTATTTGGTGCGCATTTCCCCTTGAGGGAAGTAAGTCCCTTCTGGCATGTCGTTGATGATGACATGAACGGCTGATTGAGGTGCTCCAGTGTTACGGACAACAGCTTCCGTTACTTCCTTAGCAAGAGCTTTCTTTTGCTCGAGCGTGCGTCCTTCAAATAAATCGATGCGTACAAATGGCATAATAGCTTCCTCCACTAGTTTTTGATTTCTTCTATTTTACCACATTTTGCCGTTTAAAGCTTCAGAAAATTATGATATACTAGAATGTAGCAAAAATTTAGAAATGGACGTGAATTAGAAGCATGGCACAGTTGTATTATCGTTATGGGACCATGAACTCTGGTAAGACGATTGAGATTCTCAAGGTGGCCTATAACTACGAGGAGCAAGGAAAGGGAGTTGTGATTATGACTTCTGCTCTGGATACGCGTGACGGTGTTGGCTATGTGTCGAGTCGAATCGGTATGAAACGCCCAGCCATTGCGATTGAGGAAACGACGGATATCTTTGGTTATATCCGAGACTTACCTGAGAAACCATACTGTGTGCTAGTCGATGAGGCTCAGTTTCTCAAGCGTCACCATGTTTACGACCTAGCTCGTGTTGTGGACGAGCTAGACATACCTGTCATGGCTTTTGGTTTGAAGAACGACTTTCGCAATGAATTGTTCGAAGGTTCAAAATACCTCTTGCTCTTAGCAGACAAGATTGAAGAAATCAAGACTATCTGTCAGTACTGTAAGAAAAAGGCGACTATGGTGTTGCGTACGCACGATGGTGTGCCAGTCTATGATGGCGAACAAATTCAGATCGGTGGAAATGAAACCTATATCTCAGTCTGCCGAAAACATTATTTTGCGCCTGAAATCAATAAGGAGAATGAAGAAAAATGAACATCTATGATCAACTACAAGCTGTAGAAGACCGTTATGAAGAATTAGGAGAATTGCTCAGTGACCCAGATGTAGTGTCTGACACCAAACGTTTCATGGAGCTTTCAAAAGAAGAAGCTTCAACTCGTGATACGGTAACAGCCTACCGTGAGTACAAACAAGTCCTTCAAAACATCGTTGACGCCGAAGAGATGATTAAGGAATCAGGTGGAGATGCGGACTTGGAGGAAATGGCCAAGCAAGAACTCAAAGATGCCAAGGCTGAAAAAGAAGAATACGAAGAAAAACTCAAAATCTTGCTCCTTCCAAAGGATCCAAACGATGACAAGAACATCATCCTTGAAATCCGTGGAGCAGCTGGTGGAGACGAAGCAGCGCTCTTCGCTGGAGATTTGCTAACCATGTACCAAAAGTATGCTGAAGCCCAAGGTTGGCGCTTTGAAGTCATGGAAGCCTCTATGAACGGTGTCGGTGGTTTCAAAGAAGTGGTTGCTATGGTTTCTGGTCAATCTGTTTATTCAAAACTCAAGTATGAATCTGGTGCCCACCGCGTCCAACGGGTCCCTGTGACAGAAAGCCAAGGTCGTGTTCACACCTCTACAGCGACTGTTCTTGTCATGCCAGAAGTCGAAGAAGTAGAGTACGATATTGATCCAAAAGACCTTCGTGTTGATATCTACCACGCATCAGGTGCTGGTGGACAGAACGTCAATAAGGTTGCGACTGCCGTGCGTATCGTTCACTTGCCAACCAATATCAAGGTTGAGATGCAGGAAGAACGTACCCAGCAGAAGAACCGTGAGAAAGCCATGAAAATCATCCGTGCGCGTGTTGCTGACCACTTTGCACAAATTGCCCAGGATGAACAAGACGCTGAGCGTAAGTCAACAGTCGGTACTGGTGACCGTTCAGAACGGATTCGTACTTATAATTTCCCGCAAAACCGTGTTACGGACCACCGTATTGGCTTGACCCTCCAAAAACTAGATATGATTTTATCTGGTAAATTGGATGAAGTTGTGGATGCCTTGGTGCTCTATGACCAAACACAAAAATTAGAAGAATTAAATAAATAATGAAATTAGCCCAATTATTTTCAGATTTTGAAGAAGCGTTGATAAGACAAGGAGAGGAAGCAGAAAGCCTCTCTTTTGTCTATCGTAGCTTAAAAAATCTCTCTTTTACAGACTTTGTCTTTGCCCTCCAGCAAGAGGTAACAGAGGAAGAAAAACGATTTGTAGAAGAAATTTACCAGCAGTTAGCGTCCCATAAACCAGCTCAGTATATCATCGGACAGGCAGATTTCTTTGGAATGCAGTTAAAAGTGGATGAGCGAGTTTTGATTCCTCGGCCAGAGACAGAAGAGTTGGTGGATCTCATCCTCACAGAAAATCCTGAGGAAAGTCTTAAGATTCTAGATATCGGGACTGGAAGTGGTGCCATAGCCCTTGCATTAGCTAAAAACAGACCAGATTGGTCAGTGACAGCAGCAGATATTTCCCAAGCCGCCTTAGAGCTTGCATCAGAGAATGCTAGCAATCAAAATCTTAATATATTTTTTAAAAAATCTGATTGTTTTGCAGAAATTTCTGAAAAATATGATATAATTGTATCCAATCCACCCTATATCTCTCGTGAAGATGAGTCAGAGGTTGGTTTGAATGTTTTGCATTCAGAACCTCATCTAGCTCTCTTTGCAGATGAGGATGGCCTAGCTATTTACCGCAGAATTGCGGAAGATGCAAAAGACTATCTTACAGATGGTGGTAAGATTTACCTTGAAATTGGATACAAGCAAGGTCAAAGTGTTCCTGCGCTTTTTAGGAAACATCTTCCTGAAAAACGGGTACGAACACTCAAGGACCAATTTGGTCAAGATAGGATGGTTGTAGTTGATGATGGACAGGATTAGACAAGAGTTGGAAAAAGGCGGAGCTGTTGTTTTGCCTACAGAGACAGTTTATGGTCTCTTTGCTAAGGCCTTAGACGAAAAAGCTGTCGACCATGTTTACCAACTCAAACGTCGTCCCAGAGATAAGGCACTCAATCTTAATGTCGCTTCTCTAGAGGACATCTTGCACTTTTCAAAGAATCAGCCAACTTATCTACAAAAGCTTGTAGATGCCTTTTTACCGGGTCCCTTGACCATTATCCTCGAAGCCAATGACCGAGTTCCCTATTGGGTCAACTCTGGTCTTGTAACTGTCGGATTTCGGATGCCGAGTCACCCCATTACACTTGATTTAATTCGAGAGACAGGTCCTTTGATTGGGCCGTCTGCCAATATCTCGGGTCAGGCGAGTGGAGTGACCTTTGCTCAAATTCTAGAGGATTTTGACCAAGAGGTTTTGGGGCTGGAGGACGACGCTTTTCTAACTGGACAGGATTCGACTATTTTGGATTTGTCTGGAGACGAGGTGAAAATCTTACGCCAAGGGGCGATTAAGCGAGAAGATATTCTTGCACAGTTGTCAGAGATTTCTTTTGAGGAGGAATGAGATGCTAAGAGATTTGCAAGAAACAGATGTGAATGCTATATGTGAGATTAACCAAGAGGCTTTGGGCTATTCTTTTAGTCCAGAGGACACAGCTAGTCAACTAGCTAGACTGTCTCAGGATTCTCATCATTTCCTACTTGGCTATGAGGATGAGGTCAGCCATGTCCTACTTGGATATGTCCATGCCGAGGTTTACGAATCCCTCTATTCCAAAGCAGGATTCAATATCTTAGCTTTAGCAGTTTCGCCTCAAGCACAAGGACGAGGTATCGGTAAAAGCTTACTGCAAGGGTTGGATCAAGAAGCAAAAAGACGGGGTTATGGGTTTATCCGCTTAAACTCTGCTGATCATCGTCTGGGAGCTCATGCATTTTATGAAAAAGTTGGTTATACTTGTGATAAAGTGCAGAAACGGTTTATTCGCATCTTTTAGTTTATTTTCTTATTGAAAAACAAACTAAAGGACCAGTCACACTATAAAGGAGAGGACCTATGATTTTTGACAAAGACGATTTTAAAGCATACGATGCTGATCTATGGAATGCTATTGCCAAAGAAGAAGAACGCCAACAAAACAATATCGAGTTGATTGCTTCCGAAAACGTAGTTTCCAAGGCTGTTATGGCAGCTCAAGGGTCTATCTTGACGAATAAATACGCTGAAGGTTACCCAGGACGCCGTTATTATGGTGGAACAGATGTGGTAGACGTGGTAGAGACTCTAGCCATTGAACGTGCAAAAGAAATTTTCGGTGCTAAATTCGCCAATGTCCAACCTCACTCAGGAAGCCAAGCCAACTGTGCTGCTTACATGGCCTTGATTGAGCCAGGTGATACGGTAATGGGAATGGATTTGGCTGCAGGTGGACACTTGACCCACGGAGCTCCTGTAAGCTTCTCTGGTCAAACCTACAACTTCGTTTCTTATAGTGTGGATCCTGAAACAGAACTCTTGGATTTTGATACCATCTTGAAACAAGCCCAAGAAGTAAAACCAAAACTAATCGTAGCAGGTGCTTCAGCCTATTCTCAAATTATCGACTTCTCAAAATTCCGTGAAATTGCAGATGCTGTTGGAGCTAAGCTCATGGTCGATATGGCTCATATCGCTGGTTTGGTTGCAGCTGGTCTTCACCCAAGCCCAGTGCCATACGCTCATATCACCACAACAACGACCCACAAAACCCTTCGTGGACCTCGTGGTGGTTTGATCTTGACAAATGATGAGGACCTAGCTAAGAAAATCAACTCAGCTATTTTCCCTGGTATTCAGGGTGGTCCTTTGGAACATGTAGTCGCTGCTAAGGCTGTTTCCTTCAAAGAAGTTTTGGATCCAGCTTTCAAGGAATATGCTGCTAATGTCATAAAAAACAGCAAGGCTATGGTTGAAGTCTTCTTGCAAGACCCTGATTTCCGTATCATTTCTGGAGGGACTGAAAATCACCTCTTCCTAGTGGATGTAACCAAGGTTGTAGAAAACGGAAAAGTTGCTCAAAACTTGCTGGATGAAGTCAATATTACTCTAAATAAAAACTCAATTCCTTACGAAACCTTGTCACCATTCAAGACAAGTGGGATTCGTATCGGATCTGCAGCCATCACTGCACGTGGATTTGGTGAAGAAGAAAGCCGTAAAGTGGCTGAACTCATCATTAAAACTCTTAAAAATGCAGAAAATGAGGCTGTCTTAAAAGAAGTGAGAAGCGCAGTCAAAGAATTGACAGATGCCTTCCCATTATACGAGGACTAATACTTTTATGGACATTTATATTAAGAAAGCTATTATCCATCAGTTCAGCCCAGATGATACGGAGTTGTTCCTAGCGGATAAATTTCTCAATATCACGCCAAAAATCGAAGAATACCTGCGCAAAAAAATTGAACGTGTGTATTCAGATGAAGCCAAGACTGGGATTTTCGAGGAAGAAAATCCCTTCTTCAATCACATCACAGACGATTTGTTGGAGACTTCGGTAACACTGGCTAATCTCTGGAAAGAAGAGTTCAGCATTTCAGAAAACCTCAAGACCAATGACTTGATTTTTGTGCAATTTTCTAAAGAAGGGGTAGAGCATTTCGCTTTCTTACGAATTGCCCTGCGGGAAACCTTGACCCACCTTGGAGGAGAAGTTGATAATCCAATCAAGCTGACTCAGAATAACCTGCCTGGATTTGGAACGGGAGCTGATGAGGCTTTGGTCATCAATCTTCAAAATCGCAAGTACCACCTGATCGAGAAACGAATCAAGTACAATGGAACTTTTTTGAACTACTTTTCAGAAAATCTGCTTGCTGTCGCTCCTAAGATTTCTCCCAAGAAATCCATCAAGGAATTGGAAAAAACAGCCCAGAGAATTGCAGAGTCCTTTAACACGGATGATTTTCAGTTTCAATCCAAGGTCAAATCAGCGATTTTCAACAATCTTGAAGAAAACAATGAGTTGTCTCCTGAGAAATTGGCTAATGACCTTTTTGACAACAATCTGACAGCTCGTTTGAGCTTTATCGACCAAGTAAAGGAAGCCGTACCAGAACCAGTCCAGTTCGATGAAATTGATGCCAGTCGTCAGCTCAAGAAATTTGAAAACCAAAAGCTTTCCTTGTCAAATGGAATCGAGCTCATCGTTCCCAATAACGTCTATCAAGACGCAGAATCGGTCGAGTTTATCCAAAATGACAATGGAACCTACTCTATCTTAATCAAAAATATCGAGGATATTCAAAGTAAATAATGTTTAAATTTATAAGAAGAGTGCTTGTGCTAGCAGTCTTCCTTTTCGCAGGATATAAAGCTTATCATATCCATCAGGATGTTAAACAAGTCATGACCTACCAACCCATGGTTCGAGAAATCTTGAGTGAAAAAGATACTCCAGCCAATGAAGAGTTGGTGCTTGCCATGATTTATACCGAAACAAAAGGAAAAGAAGGGGATGTCATGCAGTCTAGTGAGTCTGCAAGTGGCTCAACCAACACCATCAATGACAATGCCTCCAGTATTCGTCAAGGGATTCAAACTCTAACAGATAACCTCTATCTGGCTCAGAGCAAGGGGGTAGATATCTGGACTGCCGTTCAAGCCTATAATTTTGGACCTGCCTATATAGACTTTATCGCTCAGAATGGCAAGAAAAATACACTAGCGCTGGCCAAGCGTTATTCCCGTGAGACTGTTGCCCCAATCCTTGGCAATACCACTGGAAAGACCTATAGTTATATTCACCCTATTTCTATCTTTCACGGAGCTGAACTCTATGTAAATGGTGGAAACTATTACTATTCTAGACAGGTACAACTGAACCTTTATATCATAAAATGTTTCACTTTCTTTTCGACATCTGGTTAGACCAGGTGTTTTTTGCTATAAGTTTTCTTTAAGATTGTTTTATTAATCTAGAAAGGTAAAGGAGGGAATATCCCATGAGAAAGAAATTCTTTCTAATAAGTGCTGCAGTATTGTGGGCCGCAACAGCTATGACGAGCGTCCACGCAGCAACCGATGTTCAAAAAGTAATCGATGAAACCTATGTACAACCTGAATATGTTCTAGGTTCTTCTCTATCTGAAGACCAGAAAAATCAAACTCTTAGCAAACTTGGCTATGACGCATCAAAAGACACCAAAGATATCAAAACTATGACACCTGATATCTATTCGAAAATTATGAATGTGGCTAATGATGCTAGTCTACAGCTCTATTCATCAGCTAAGATTCAAAAGCTAGGTGATAAGTCGCCTCTAGAAGTCAAGATTGAAACGCCTGAAAATATCACCAAGGTGACGCAGGATATGTATCGTAATGCAGCGGTGACCTTGGGAGTAGAGCATGCTAAAATCACAGTTGCAGCTCCTATTCCAGTTACAGGTGAAAGTGCCCTGGCAGGGATTTACTACTCGTTAGAGGCCAATGGTGCTAAAGTACCGCAAGCCAATAAAGACTTGGCCCAAGAGGAACTAAAAGCCTTATCCGATATTAATGCTGAAAATAAGGACAAATCAGGCTACGATGCCAATAAACTCAATGTCGCTTTGGCAGATATCAAGACAGGAATCGCAAAAGCAAAAGAAGCCAAAGGTAATTTGACAGAAGAGGATGTCCGCAAAATTGTAGAAGACACACTAAAAAACTACAAACTCGATCAGGTTATAACAGGAAACCAGGTCAATATCATCATCAATTTTGCACTCAACCTCTCAAAGAGTGACATCTTGAATAATGCTGATTTCACTAAAACCCTAAATGACCTTAAGCAAAGCATTGTCTCCCAAGCTGGAGATAGCTTCAAAAATATCAACCTCAACTTTGATGCCAATAAAGCGCTAGAAGACGGGGGCAACTTCTTTAGCTCCCTTTGGCAAGCCATTGTCAACTTTTTCAAGAGTTTTGGTGCTTAGGTCATTTCATGATATAATAGATGGTAACAGAAATGTTGCCGTCTTTTTTTGTCGGCCGATAGAAAGTGAAAAATATGCTAAAGAAAAATGATATTGTAGAAGTTGAAATTGTCGATTTGACCCATGAAGGTGCTGGAGTTGCTAAGGTAGATGGTTTGGTTTTCTTTGTAGAAAATGCTCTACCAACTGAGAAAATCCTCATGCGTGTCCTTAAGGTCAATAAAAAGATTGGCTTTGGGAAAGTGGAAGAATACCTTACTTACTCTCCACATCGTAACCAAGACCTTGACCTAGCTTATCTACGCTCAGGTATTGCTGATTTGGGGCATCTTGCCTATCCAGAGCAGCTTAAGTTCAAAACGAAGCAAGTCAAAGACAGTCTCTACAAGATTGCTGGTATTGCAGATGTAGAGGTCGCTGAAACGCTCGGCATGGAACATCCAATCCAGTATCGAAACAAGGCCCAGGTGCCCGTTCGTCGAGTGAATGGTGTCTTGGAAACTGGTTTTTTCCGTAAAAATTCGCATGATCTCATGCCCCTTGAAGATTTCTTTATCCAGGATCCTGTCATTGACCAAGTCATAGTAGCCCTTCGAGATTTGCTTCGTCGTTTTGATTTAAAACCTTATGACGAAAAGGAACAGTCTGGCTTGATTCGAAATCTTGTAGTGCGACGTGGGCACTATTCAGGACAAATCATGGTCATTTTAGTAACAACTCGTCCGAAAGTTTTCCGAGTGGAGCAATTGATTGAACACCTTATCAAGCAGTTCCCAGAGATCGTGTCTGTCATGCAAAATATCAACGACCAGAATACCAATGCGATTTTTGGCAAGGAGTGGAAAACTCTTTATGGTCAAGACTATATTATCGACCAGATGTTGGGAAATGACTACCAAATCGCTGGGCCAGCTTTTTATCAAGTAAATACTGAAATGGCAGAGAAACTTTATCAAACAGCTATTGATTTTGCAGGATTAAAAGCAGATGATGTGGTGATCGACGCCTACTCAGGGATTGGAACGATTGGCCTCTCTGTTGCGAAACATGTTAAGGAAGTCTATGGAGTTGAGGTCATCCCAGAAGCAGTTGAGAATAGCCAGAAGAATGCTGCATTAAACAATATCACAAATGCCCACTATGTCTGCGACACAGCTGAAAATGCCATGAGGAATTGGCTCAAGGAAGGTATCCAACCAACCGTTATCTTGGTTGACCCACCACGCAAGGGATTGACCGAAAGCTTTATCAAAGCAAGTAGCCAAATTGGGGCTGACCGCATCGCCTATATCTCCTGTAATGTCGCAACCATGGCGCGTGATATCAAACTCTACCAAGAATTGGGATATGAGTTGAGGAAAGTACAGCCAGTGGATCTTTTTCCTCAGACGCATCACGTTGAGTG
This sequence comes from Streptococcus oralis, assembly GCF_015561235.1. Classification (GTDB taxonomy): domain Bacteria; phylum Bacillota; class Bacilli; order Lactobacillales; family Streptococcaceae; genus Streptococcus; species Streptococcus oralis_BK. The sequence continues at coordinate 509,098 of NZ_JADMTC010000001.1, forward strand.
TGTAGCTTTGCTGGTAAAAGCCTAGAAACCTTGTAACGAAAGGGGTTAAGAAAAGCCTTGTAGGTAAGGCTTTTTCTTATGTGCGGGGGAAGTATCAGAGTGAGAATACAAGTTGAGTATCTTGATGTGATAGCCTGATAGGCTGTCAATCTATTTCCATAAACCCTAGGGGGTACGGAGTTGTTACCATAGACTAGGCGTTAACGGGAATAAACGTATCCCCTATTAATGAAACTCAAACAAGGTTTGATCCAGGGAGATAAGTAGAAGTTAGATGGTTCGGATATACTTAGAGTTTAAATGTAGCGTTTTCGTGATATAATATCATAAGAAAAATTATTGGAGAATCTGAATGAGAAACGATATTCAACCGGCTTTACAAACAATAAAATCTTATTTTGGAAAATCAGAATTTTATATTCCAACCTATCAGAGACCCTATGCTTGGCAAGTACCACAATGTGAACAACTCATTGAAGATATTAATCTTCATATGGAAAATTTCGATGATAGTTCCCAAGACAATTATTTCTTTGGAGCTGTTCTCATTGCTCAAGAATCTGGAGAAGAGCATGAAGTAACCTTGATTGATGGCCAGCAAAGAACAACGACATTTATGTTACTTCTTAAGGCAATCTTATTGAAGATTGATAAGGAGGTTGAACTTCAACCGACTCTAGATACTGATGCACGCAGATTAGTGAAACGTCTTAATGGTCTTAAAGAGCAGATTGTCACAATGCTTTTCAATGTTTCAGATGACGAAAAAGATGATTTCGTTGATGGACTGTATTATCCTAGCGATGATAGAATAAAGTATCTAAATCATTCGATTTCAGAAAAATATGCTAGTGAGATGACTACTATCTTGCTAGGTAAAGATTTTGTATCTATTAAAGATAGAGTTCACCAAATCTATCGTCGCCAGAAAGACAACCGATATACTAACTTCTATAAAAACTTTAGATATTTTTACAATATGTGTAACGAATTGAATGTTTTTACTCTTATCAATTTTGCTAACCACTTTATTGATAATTGCCAAGTGATTACTATTACAAGTTATAATACTGATCAGGCTATAAATATTTTCAATTCTTTAAATGGGACTGGTGTTCCATTGACCCCAATTGAAGTAATCGTATCTAAGACCACCGCAAACTCATCAGATAGGAAAAATTTCGAAAAAAATTGGCAAGAGATTGTACAACGTACAGATTCATCTAGATTAGACTTAAATGCGTTAATTACTCACTATATTTTCGTAAAACTTTCAGAACAAAACGGTGCTGATCGAAGAAATCCTGGTATAAGAGCCTTTTTCTCAAAAAATAAGCATCTATTAAATGAAGATATTCTGTTTACTTCTGAACTAAATACAATAATAAACAATTTTGAACGAGTATCTGATACTATCAATGGTCAATTGATAAACAAATTAAACGGTAATTTACGACCTTTTGTTAGTAGTTATTTATTTTTCAGACAAGACAACACATATCTGGAATACTTACTAAGACTTGGAGTTTTGATTGAATTATCTGAACTCTCATATAGCCATAAACTTTTTAAAGGCTTCCTAGAAGAAATTAATCTGATGTACAGTCAAGTCGATTCAATTTCAATCGACGAACTTATTTCAAAAATAAAGAACCATATTCATACTAATTTTGTTTATGAAGATGTTAAACAAACTTTGACTGAAAGTGGTGTTTCAAATTCTATTCTTTATGTAAATGAATTCCTATTTTCATTGGAAAAAGGTATGGACTTTAATTTAGATGGAAATATTGATGTTGAACACATTATGCCGCAAAGTGGTTTGAATAGAGAAAATATTATATCAGATGCTGGACTAGAAAGCCAGGAAGAATTTAGAGATTATGCTGAGAAACTTGGTAATAAAATTCTCCTTGAATCCGAAATAAATCGTGGAATTGGAGATGCTTGGTTTAGAACAAAAAGAGAGAATACAATCACAAGTGGTCATGGATATATAGGTAGTAAGTTCCCAATAGCTAAATCTCTTGTTAATTATGTAAATGACACTTGGACTAAAACTGACATTGAAGTGGCAACAGAAAAAGCTGCTAAACGAATTGCTGATTTTATTTTTGAATAAACTAGAACGATAGAATTAAGAGGTAAGTTATAATTATGTCATTAAATCAAGTTACTATAGAAATTCCATTAAATATTCAGAAAGGATTAGACTCTGGAATTTATAAACGTTATGGTTCAATAATCAGAAATTCATCCGGCCATATAGTAAAGCATCTAAAAGAGGTAAAGGCAGGAGAACCAGCTCAACAGGTCGTTAAAGGCCTTGCAAAAAATAAATATGTGCTAGTAACAGCTATTGGTGCAACTGTTCTAGCTGTTGGTGGTGTTGGTTATTATGCATTTATTTCAAATAGATATAAGAAGATTGTAAAGAAACTTATAGAAAAGCTAGTTCATTTCATTCAATTAGCACAAAAAGGAGAAGTAAGTGAAGAAGAGGTTGATAATTTCTTAAAATTTTTACAGGATAATCAAAAAGAACTACTTTCTTTGAAACTAAACTCTGAAATAGATGAGTTGTTTGATCTTGTATATGATTATACAATTCTATTTGCTCAAGCAAATGGATTTGAGACTGATACTATTTCAGAAGTGGCAGAAAATAATAAAGTTATTAACTTGATGGATTATCTAAATCTTCAAAAAACAATATATCGTTCTGATGCTGTTTAAGAAGGCGAGAATTAAATTTCTGGATATAAAAAAGGAGCAAATCAGTTTTTTGCTCCTTGATTTATATTTGTAACAGTTTTCTGATAGGAGTACTTCCTAGTCAACTTACTTTCTTTCACAGTTTCAATATTAAAAATGAAGTAGTGATCACGATTATCTTTGGCATTTTCTTTATTTAATTTGAAGTAGTTCTTCATAGATTTAGCCATGGTAAGCATGATGTCATCTGTTAAGAAAGTTAAAGGTGTGTCTAACGCAGAATATTTATAGAAGTCTGTCTCAAACTTACGATAGCTATTGCTGAAATAATCCATTTGCAATTCATTTTTATGAAATTCAAGCTGACTCATGATTTCCCTCCGATTTTAACTGGATATTGGTGATGTCTGAAATTGGAATGTTCCCGTAATTACTTGGTGTTTTAAGCAGTACTTGCTTATTTGAAATATTTGCTATAATGCCTGTATATGTTTTAACTTCCAATTACAGGCATAAAGTGACCTACGACTTTGCCAACAATGCGTGGTTCATCTTCATAAGGAATAAACTTATCTGGATACTTATCATTTAAGGATACCATTCTAAAACCCTCTTTTTCACGATAAAGTTTCTTGATAAAGACTGAATCATTCCACGATAGAGCATATACTGCACCATCATAGTCGAATCCACTGGAACGAATAAGAGCTACTTCACCATCTTGATAGATTGGTTCCATAGACTTACCACTAATCCAAGTAGCGATATCATATCCAAGCTGTTCTTCATCTGAGAAGACGGTTTCAGTTTCATATTCATCAAATAAAAATTCTCCAAGACCGGCAGAAAGTTGGATATCTGATAGTACCTGCACTGAGAAGAGTGGAGTGACTTTTGAGGATTGTTGTGAAAGTAGTAATTCCTCAACATATTCCTCAGCTTTTGCTTGATTATCAGGAGACAACTGAAGATAGTTATTGACAATATTGTACTCAGACTCGAAGTAGGTTACATCAACATCTAAGATTTTAGCAAGTGCTGCTAGATTTTTTTGATTGGGCTTGGCACGTCCAGATTCCCAACTACTGTAGGAAGATTTATTTATGCTGAGCATTTCTGCAATTTCTACCTGCGATAAATCTTTCTCAAGTCTTCTTTTCTTTAGACTTATTTCTGAAAACATGGTATACTACTCCTTGTAAGTTGTTTAATAGAACAACAAAATTTTATCAAATTTTTGAAAGATTTACAAGATTTAGCTAATGACTTTTTTGTGATATAATTTAATTTGACAATTTTTTTATGACTAATGTATTAAACAAAAAGATAGGGAGGCTATAATGGATAAGAGAAATAAGAAATACATGATGCATAAATACTGGGGGAAAAAACCAGCTGGTGAACTGAAAGATTTAATTTTAAAATATAGTAGTGAGGGTGATATTTTATTAGATCCATTTGCTGGTTACGGTAGTTTTGCTAGTGAAGCTATTTTGAATGGTCGCAATGCGATTTCTAATGATTTAAATCCAATTTCAAATTTTATAACAAAAGTATTAACATCAACAAGTATTGATTTTTCGAAATTAGACAAAATGATTGAAGAAATTTATGATAAAACAATTTTGTTAAGAGAAGAGTGGTTTTACTATGAAGGAAAAGAGGTAATAACGACATTAAGGGATAATAATGGTAGAGTAAAGAAAATAAAGATAAAAAATGATGATAATAAACTTATTGAAGTCGTACCATCAGAACTTTATATCGAGAATTTGAAAGTTAAGGAAGAAAATTATGATATAGGAGATTGGTTCCCAAACAATACCTTAATTCCTAATTCTAGAATATCTGCAAAAGTAGATATGAAGGTATCAGACTTATTTGATGTACGAAGTTTATCATGTCATGCGCGTCTTCTTTCAATAATTAATAATTTTGAGGATTCTCAAGAGAAGGATGCTTTATTACTTGCCTTTACATCTAATCTAGCAAATTGTTCTAAATTAGTTCCTCCGATTAAAAGTAGGGGAGATATGTCACAAGGCGCATGGATGACAGGCTTTTATATTGGACCAACTTATTTGGAAAACAATGTTTTTCATTATTTTTTTAATAGAGTTAGGAAAGTAGTAAATGGCAAAAAAGAATTTATGGAAGAGTATTCTACTTTATTTCCAAAAGGAAAGATAAAGATAGAGAGTTTTGATGCTAAAGACTTGTTAATAAATTCAAATTCTATAGATTTAGTTTTTACAGATTTTCCTTATGGAGATGCCGTTCCTTATTTTGAACAAAGTGCTTTGTGGAATTTATGGTTAAACTTTAATGTTGATTATGAAAATGAGATAGTGATATCTGATAGTAAACTTCGTAAAAAAAGTAAGGAACAATTTCAAATTGATATCGATCAAGCAATTTCTGAAATATATAGGGTTTTAAAGAAAGATAAATATTTTATTTTCACCTATCATTCATTATCTGGATTTGAATGGTCTTCAATAACAAATTCGTTATTTAAACATGGATTTGAAGTAGAAGATTGTAAATTATTAACTCAAAAAACATTCCCGCCAAGACAATTAAATAGAAAGAATACAATAAAAGGTGATGTTTTAATTGTTTGTAGAAAAAGGGAGGGATTAAATAGGAGATCTGAGTTAACATTAGAGGAACAAAATCAGTTAATAAAAGATTTATTTATTAGAGTTATAGAATTAGGACATAAAGATACTAATTCTATAATTGTTGAATTCTTAAAAGAATTTTTAAATTTAGGTATAACAGTAACAGATTCAAATATCTTTTCTCATTTATCTGAAGTAGCATATTTTGATGAAGTGTGGTCAATCAAAAATACGTAAATTCAAAAGTGGTCCGGCTAAAAGTTAGTCAGACCACTTTTGAAATTTAGTGACTAATTTTCGTTAACATAAACTATCGACATAGCTTGGACAGTGTAATCCTTTTCGTAACTTTTTTCCTTCTCATAATGATATTGGATAGTATTAACTTTATTTAAAGTAATATTATTTAAGAGCTCATTAATTTTATCAGAGATTTGACTGATATGCCCTTTCAATTTTCTAGCATCTTGAAATTTGTCCAAATAGGTAAGAAATATGAAAAAACGGTTATTATTACAAAACAATCGTTCACCTTGGTATTTATAGTTCCACCATTCCAATATTTTTGTATTTTCAATGGTAGAAATAACGATTTGTTTTCTAGCTTCTGTAATTTCAGATAAAAATTTGGATATCACTGGATCACTGTCTTTTTCTTTCAGCTCTTGTATTAATTGGTTTGTTTTCAACCCTCCCATTTTAGGAAGAGATAGTCTCTTTTTATTCGCCTTATAGATATTTTTAATCTTTTCGCTTTCGCTTTTTTCATCGGATTCTATTGGGATAAAGTCATCAAATCCATCTGTATTTTCATGTACCCCTTTTGAGAATAGGTTAAAATAGTCATCAGAGATATGTGTTATTTTAAGGTCGAAAGGAATTAATTTATCTTCAATCTTTACAAAAAAGTCAATATCGTGAATTTTTCTAAGCGTAGGTATGACATTGGGATGTTTTACTAATGTTAGTTCAATCAAGTCATTTGCGGTTTGATTATAAAAAGACCAAAGAGCGTAGTTTCGTACCTTTGTTAATAGATTATTGTCAAGTTCATTTTCTAGAATCTGAAACTCTTTTATATTTTTATTTCTAACGAATGATTTTAGCAGAGAATCGACCTTGTCATCTCTGATTCCTGCACTATGAATAGGGATTTGAGATAATAGCTCGTTAAGTCCTTCAGCCTCTTTTTCACGCTCAAGAACTAATTTATTTCGCTGTTCTAAAATGAATTTTTCAATAATAGAGGTTTCAAAATCAGAATTAAACAGTGCATTCATTAAATCAAATTCTTTAGAATATTCCACTTCTTTTTTATTTTCCTTATAAAAATCTAGGATGTATTTTTTATTCATACTTCGAATCATTAAAAAACGATCTATACTTCTTTCATATTTTCTAGAAAATTCTATTAAGTCTTTGTTTGATTCAAATTCTTTATGCATTGTGGTGTATAGGTTCATGGTAAGTTCCTCAAAAATGATTAATATATTTTAGTTATAACTAGCTTAATGGTTGCTTTTTTATAGAATTGGTACTTGTTTATTCAAATCATTGTTCATCATCAACCCCATTCAGGAAACCATAGCGCCCATACCTATGATTTTTTGTAAATTCAATATAATTAATGTCATTATAATTAAGCTTTGGTAGATTTCTAGAGTTTTCAATGACGATTAGTTGTCCTTCGTAAGCTGAAGACTTAAAGTATTCAAATAAGGCAATTTGCATACTTTCTGGAGTATCATTTTTTTCCCCTTCATCTAAGCCTAGTAGAGGAGTATCAAAAATGTAGAAGAATGGTTTATATTGAGCCTGTTGAGAGAATATTTTTCTTAAAGCTAAAACTACAACAGTATTTAAATATGCAATAAAACCTTTACCATATCGGGCAATCTTCTTCTCATTCATTAGCATAATATCAAATTCTTTCCTATCAAAACGACTAAAGCTGGCTTTGTCAAAAGCACACTCAGCTAGGATTGATTGTATATTTTTAGTCATATACTGCCAAAACTGAGCTGGGTATTCGTCTTTGGGAAGATACTCGACTTTTTCATTCTTCTCATTTTCTAAATCATCAATATCTTGAGACCAATTTTCTACCAATTTATTTATAGTTTCAATATCACTTTTTGTTTTGATGTATGATTTATACTGCTGAATTCTATAGGAAAGTTTTTTCTCATCAGGTAGCAAGATATTATCAATTTCAGCTGAAATCATTTTCTTTTGCAGTTCAAGATTAGTTTTTGACTCTAATAGTACTGAAATATTTTGTTGTAAATCAGTATTCGTTTTGTTTAGAGTTTCAATTTTACTAATTAAAGTGGTCAATTCCTCACTGAAAGAGTCAAGATGATGTTCCAATGAATCTTGATTGATGTGATTATTACAGACGGGACATAAAGCTGAGTCTGCTACATTTGCTAATTCATTGTGTGACTCTACAATAAACGATAATCTATTGAAGTCAGATTGATATTGACTTGAAAGTTCATTGAAACGATTGAGTAATACGGATTTCTCAGATAGTTCAGAATCAATTTTTGCAATTTGCTGCAGTAGATTTTCATGTTTTGAATTTGTACTAGTGAGAGTATTTCGCAAGTTATGTAACTTTTCTGATAGTTGATCAATTTCAGTTTCAATATCTATGACTGATTTTTGGTCTAATTCTTTTGCTAGTCGATTGTGATGCTCATTAAACTGGACTATCTTTGAGCTAATATAGTTTTTTACAGAGTCATGTCGTATTTTTCTTTCTTCGGCTGATTCTTGTTTCTTGATTTCAGAAAAATCTTTTCCATAAAGCAAGTAAAGAAGTGCTGATAGGTAAGCTGTTCGTTGGTTTGGCATCTGAGGTAGTAAAATTGATGTAGGACGATTCATATCATTTTCATGAATTATCCAAGAATTTATAAAGGTTCTAACCCCAAGTTTTTGTGTCTTAAAGTTTTTATTTTTAACCACTGTAACTGGAGGAGTAATTCCAAAAACTTGAAGCCAGACATTACTTATTGGCTCTTTGTTTTTACTCTTGTTTTTTGAGTAGTATTCCCCTGAAAGAATACTTGGAAGTGTAGATTCAACAATAATGGTATCTTCTTCGAGGTTTCGACTTAAAATAACTAGACTATCGTCAACTGAAATTTCTAAAGTAATGGTATTGTAGTGTGTTGAAGGAGAAAAAGGGAGAGAAGAGCTACCAGTAAGATAGTCAATGCACTTAACAATGCAGGTTTTCCCGACATTGGAAGGTCCTGTGATAATGTTAAGTCCTTTATTAAAATTTATTTCAGATTTTTTATGTATTCCAGTTACAGTTAACTTTTTCAAGTAAGATGCTTCCATAATAATCATTCCTTATTTAGAATATGTTCATGAGTAAATGCGAGCAATTCTAAATCACTCATATTTTTTAAAGTATTGTAGATGCTATTGGTAACTACCTTATAGGAACTAGCAAAATCAGAATTCAGTTTGTCGACTAAATCTTGACCTTTTTGAGTTATAGAAATTTTACCTATTTTCCCTTCATCTAATCTTATAAGATGTTTTGATGCCAATAGTAGAATCGCTTTTTTTACTTTTTCATGCCTGACAGTCAATTGTACTGAAGAATAAATGCTATCTCCATACAGGTTGATTTCACTAAATTTGAAATCCTTAGCATATAAGCTTAAAAAATTAATTAACCAAAGTCTATCGAGTGATAGGCTTTTTTTATTTAGGCAATTAATTGTGATTAAACATTGCATAGCTACTTCTGAAGTAGTATCAAATATATTATTCATTATCATCTACCCAGTTAAATTTGCCATCGTTTACTAGTGAATGACAAAGACCTTTCTTTTCAGAGTTACCAATGAAGTTCTGGATTTGTGTTATCTCAGGTTTTGAAAATGAAACCGTTGTGATATGTTTGAGTGTTTCAGTAACTTTTTTGAATGAAGTTTTGTAATCTTCAAACAGAATATCACTAATTGAATCATAGGTTTCTTGCTTTAGTAGTGCAATTTGTTGTTCACTATCTTTAAAGCCGTCTCTAATAGCCCGTAATACATAATCAGCGTTGAAGAAATTCACTCTTTGATCATGTAAGTGATTTCTGTACTTTTGGGGGAGATTTTGGACATTGTAATAATCTGTTTTTGGATTACCATCATTTTCAGAGTATGCAATTAAAAGTTGCTTACTGTAAACATCTTCAAATTCAACTAGAGAATCAGGAATAGGTCCTTTTTCTGGTAACTGAAGATACTGTGAGCCAATAACTATTTTTCCATTTTCATAACGGACTTTTGTAATTTCAATTTCACCAACAGATGGCAGTTCTTTTTTAAAAGTTTGGATACCTACTTTTCCTTGCAAAAAATTAAGAAAAAGTTGAGCACAAATTTCAGAAATTTCCAGTTCAGAATCATCTGTATAGAGCCCATATTGATGTAAGGTATCAGCTAGTCTATCAATGGTGTCGACTGTTAATTGATTTTCTATATGAGTTGTAAGAGCAGAGAGCTGAATAATTTTGATAAGCTTGTTAGCTTTATTCTTAGATATTGTATTGCCGGATGGCGAGAAATACCTATTAATTGTATCGGGCGCCAAATTGGAGAGGGGATTATCATCAGGATTCTCGATTGAATTTTCAATTAGTGTATTGAGAAATTCACTTTTCGACATCTCTCCCCCTATGTTGACGTATAGCAAATTAAGGAATTCTGCAAATTGCACTCATTATCACCTCCTTTTTTCCGATAGTATCCGAAAGCCTCCGAAACCATACGAGGTTAAACTTACAAATAAAGTATACTTTGTAATGTAAACCTCTCCCTAGATATAGATTTATTTACTAATAATTATATCAGAAAAATAAGGTTTTGTAATTTTATAATGAGTGCGTTTACAAAGTTACTATCCAACCGAAACCTTGCCCTTGATCACGGCCTCTGACTTCAAAGGTGGAAGTTGTGAATAGCAGTTCAGTCTGTGAAGTCGACTGACCATGATTTAGCAAAGGAAATGCTGATGTGGTCAGAAATAAAATTTAATAGTTTTTTTGGCATGAGTTATTCCTTTGTGAACGAAGGAATAGGTGACAAGACATGCCAATTAATGAACAACAACGCAATTCAAAATACACTCCAGATCGCTATAAAAGTGAAAAGGCATATAACGATGTACCTTGTGCACTTAATCAAGTTCTTGCTCCTTTTGTAATTAGAGATAAGGAAATGAGACAGAGCAAAGATATTAACCCTAAAAACTTAAAAACATTTAAGTTTTATGGGAAAGCTGTACTTGTAGGTTTTGTACCAGTCTTTATTGAGGATTTTGACAATGTCATTAAAATCTTCAATATGGATGTTAACGAGTATCTTAATCGTTTTACTAAAGGTAATGACTTATCTTTAGATGAGATGTTGGATAAAATGTCTAATAACGAAGAAGTAGGTTTCGATCCTACTGGAGTAGACTCTCACGAAGAGATTATTATGATGTTAGAAACAATTCGTGAACTGATAGAAGAAGTAGAACGTCGAAATAAGAAATATGGTAAAATCCTAAGACTTATTTATGAGAATATGGATATCGCAAAACAAGATATTATTTCTACACTTGGAATGAAAAAGACTCAAGGTTATGAAGCTATTAAGAAAGCTCAAGCAATGGCTAAAGAAGTCTACAGAGAATTAAACCAATAATAAAAGAAGTCCGCTATCCTATTAAGGATGCGGATTTTTCTTTAGTCTTTTTGATAGAAGTAACATTCATACCCTTCAGCTCGTAGATTGATGTCTCTCATCCAGATTGGAGAAATGGACATTTGATTAGATATTTCATCTAGATTTTGCTTTGGCAAGCACTCGATGATAAGCTCATCGTGAATATGACCAACGATTTTCTTGTCTTTTAGTTGTTTTATCGAATGGGCTAGTATATCTCGACTAATTCCTTGAACTATGTTTTCTACAAACTTTGGACCATAACTTTCCAATCTTTCCCAGTGTTTTGCAGAACCGGTCCCTTCATAAGTTACCGATTCACCTCCGAATTGATTCTCCCCAATTCTTGGTTTCACATAAGCTAATCTTCGTCCAGATGGGAGAGTAATAAATAACATTCCTTTTTCTACACTGAATAGAATTCCATGACTTTCCGTTTTGGTTTGTTCCTTGATAGCAGTCTTGACGGCCTTATCGATATCCCACCATAAAAGGACAATGTTAGGATTGGCTGTTCGCCATGAATCAACAAGAGGTTGTAGTTCTTCTTCAGCTAATCCCATTTCAATAGCTCCCATTGCTTTAAGAGCACCTACAGAACCACCATAGCCTAGCGCTAGCTCTGCAATCTTTCCCTTTTGACGTAAGTGTGCATTAACTCCATGTTTCACTACAGGAACGTGGAACATTTTACTGGCACTGGCGCAGTAAATATCATCTCCTTTATTAAAAACTTTAGTTCTCCACGTTTCACCTGCAAGATGGGATAGAACACGAGCTTCAATAGCAGAAAAGTCACAAACGATAAATTTCTTTTTCTTACTAGGAATAAAAGATGTTCGAATAAGCTGTGACAGTGTGTCCTGAACATCGTAGAGAAGTTCAACAGTATCACTATCTCCAGACTGAAAGAGTATTCTCGCTTCATTTAAATCTTTTAAGTGGTTTTGTGGTAGGTTTTGAAGTTGTACCAGTCGTCCAGCCCATCGCCCAGTACGGTTTGCTCCATAAAATTGGAACATTCCTCTTACACGTCCATCTTTACAAACACAATTCATCATTGCCTGATATTTGGATACACTTGACTTCGCTGATTGCTGACGTAATTTTAGAACCCTTGCTGTTTTATCATCAACTTTTTGTAAAAGATTATTTACAGTCTTTTTATCGAGTGAGTCTGTTTCAATATTGTGCTCACGTAACCAACCAATCATCTGTAGAACGGAGTTGGGGTTTTCAAGACCTGTTAAAGCTTTCAATTCTTCTTGGATTTTTGCTTTACTCTCTGCATCAATTTTGATAGCTGACTGGACAAAGTCAACATCAACTCCAATACCGCAGTCATTGATATTCTGATCAAGGTGGTACTCATCCCATACAAAGTCAGGAACTGGGAAGTTTTGCAACCTTTTTTTGATTGCTAGTTCAACTTCTACATCTCGTTTATTATATTCGATGAAATATTTCCATTTCTCTGGCGCGTGATTTTCATAATTACGTGTTCGACCACCATTTATTTTTGTGGGTTTACAAGGAAGGCAGAAGTAGCGAATTAATTCACTCCCAACTTTTAGTTTTTGTTCACTAAGTTTAAGAATTGTACCTACACCTTCAAGTGACAAGGGCAATCCCAAATAAGCAGACCAAATCATGCTACATCGCCAAGAGTTTGGGTATAAAAAGTTCTCGTTAAGTAAGGTAGGGTAATGTTTCTTAATCCAATTAGACAGGCAAATGCGCTCAAATGTTGCGTTGAAAGCCCATTTAATGACTGTATCATCAATTAAGGCTTGTAGGATGAAATTTGGAAGTTCATCCTTAGTTAGGTCATAAACAATTACAGGAGCATTATTGATAGATACTGCTAGAAGAAGGATTTCAAAAGATTCATCTTCCGCATATCGATAGACTCCAGTTTTCCGTAGGTCTACATCACAATATGTTTCTATGTCTACTGATAGTTCTTTAATTTGCATAATTCATCCTTTCTTAAAAAGGTGGCAGAAAGAACTGCCACCATGTTTTAGTGTTTATTTCTGCGACTAAAGAATCGTTCTCTCTCATATCTGATGTCATTGCGAATACTAACATATAAAAGATGGCTGAGTAAAGCGATTGTGAGACAAGATGCAACAGTCCATAGGAATTCAATTATTGTCATTTGCATTCACCATTTTTTGTTTTCTCTCTTTTTCTGATCGGATATCATCTCGAATTGTCATAAATGCAGCATATAGTCCAGTGAATAGCCAAACTGACATTAAGATAGTCATAAAAATTGAAAAAATCATCTTTCATATCTCCTTTCTTAGTTTAAGAAATCATCATCGTCTGTAGCGAAGTCATCTTCAGCACTTGTACGACCTCCCAGAGGCTCACCATCTCGCAATTTTTGCAGGTTATTAAGACCGCAAGCAATTCCCTTATTTCCGTTTGAATTGAAAGCGTAGAAGGAGATGCTGGCACGTCCATAGATACCGGAGTATAACTCTGAAGTATCAATGATTTCTTGACGGTTAGCATCAACAATACCAGGTTTATGTGGAGAGTTCGCATTTACGAAGTAAGCATTGCGATAAGCTTCATCATCAGGACGTTCCAAGTCGCCATCACGAAGTGGAGTTTTCAAAACTTCTAGGGATGGAACAGATTTTCCGTTCCCTTTTAGTTTAGATTCACCTTCTTTATAGGCTTGCTCAATTGCTGCTTTAATTTTATCAATAGTTTGAACATCATCTTTTGAAATGATGAGTGACACGCTATACTTTGGTTTACCACCATTAATAGCTTTTGGTTCATTAGCGTTTAAATAACTAAAACGTGTATCTTTTCCTGTAATTACTTTTGTTGTCATAAGTTTAGTCCTCTATAAAATCTGTTTTTGCTAGGTTCATTTCTTGACGATTATCATCAATTGGAACGAGTGTAGGTTTTCCATTTGGTTTAATAATTAGATTACCAAGAAGCTCATTAAAGGCTTGCTTTCCAAGCAATTTAGTCATCCCAGTAATGTTCAGTAATTTCTTTTCATAGGGGTCAAATCCTGCAGCAGTTACTGTTTGAATTACTTTATTTTCATCTGAGAATTTTCGAATAGAACGTCCTTCAATTAGCTTGTAACCTGGGATTGTATGGCCATTTGTAGCTAGATTTAAAGCATGATTTCTAACATCGTTAGCCCATGTTATCAATAGTTCAATTTTTGGTAAAATCTCCGATATATCTTTATTACTGAGAGTAGCAGGATCAGCAAATTCCATCTTGGCAAGTTCTAGATTATCTTCTGCACGTTTGCGGCAGATGCTTTTTATTTTGCAGAACTGGCAGTGTTTTCCTGATTTCATTTCTCCTTCACCTCTGAAAGCTAGTTCAGCTTTAGGAGCTAGTTCAGTTACAGCCCAGTGTAGTAGTTTTTCTTTGTCCATTTCAAATGTTGAGACATTATTCTTTCGTGGTTGGAAAATAGTCATTGTCACTTTATCAAAACTGTATAAGTCTTCAAACATTTCTAAAGCACCTAAAGCATAGCACATCATTTGGGGGTTATGATCAGCATCAACCAGCACACCGAGACCGTGTTTATAATCGATGATTTGGAGTAAACCATCAGCTACAATAATACAGTCTCCTGTACCAAAACCTTCTGGAACCCATTTTGAGAAATCTAGTCGCTGTTCAACAAGAACGGTTGGATCTCTAGAATATGTTTTTGCAATTTCTATCTGTTCAACTACATAGTTCCGATATTCTTCTGCGCAATGTTGCATTTCTTCATTATAGAAAGTTAAGTTTTCAGTAGGATCACGCGCCTTACGTCCAAGTGCACTCTCAACTAAATAGGCACACAACTCATGGGCATCTGTTCCTTCCAAAGCATACGTTGATACCTTATCTTCTAGTTTTTCGGTTAATCTTACTGATGGTGGACAATTTAGCCAACGATGAGAAGCAGAAGCGGATAATACAGCATGATTAGTCAATACCAATACCTCCAGCCTCTTCCATTAAAGCTGAGTAGTTTTTAGGATCTAATTTTGAAAGTGAATCAGCACCATAAGCTTTTAGCAAAGCTCGAATCTCATCTTTAAATCCTTCACTAGCTTTTGTAGCAAGCACACCTCGAAGTTCTTCAAGAGTAACAGGTTTTGGTTCTTCCATAACTTTTTCGTGATTTAAAGAAGTGTTTTCCTCAGACAATAGTTCTTGAAACTCTTCTATAATTCTTAACTGGCACTTTGCTGATTCCTTCATTTCATTTAATAAGTCATTCAGTTGTTTCATTTTGCTCATATTGTTCGTCCTCCTTGATTTTTTTAGCTAGTTGTTTTGAGATAACACTGATGGCAGTTAGTGTATCTACTAATTCTTCATCGTGTTCAATCAATTGTTCTTTTGTCATTTCACATCCTCCTATCTTTATAGGTAAGAATCACTTTAGAATTTCCGGATTTCAAAAATATTTTTCTATTCGATTTCTAATTCTTACACCTGTATAGGTAAAAAGAGATAATTGAATTCCGGTTTTTTCAAAAATTAATAAAAAATTTAAAACAAACAAAACTCTCCCTTTGACATATAAAGGAAGAGTATTTTTTTTGGAATAAATTTCTACGGAACCGGAAAATAGCAAGTAAATTTTACCTATAAAGATAGAAAGAGAAATAGACTCTCAATTTATTAGCTGATTAAGGAGGAGTTTCGGATGCAATTTTCGTTATGTCATTCTGGAAAGACAGGTATCCAAACAAGTACTGTATATCCCAATAAAGTCAGAATAACAGATGACAAATCATTATTGAATGCAGTTCAATACGATCATGTAGGTGCAGAGTTTACCAATCACACTCGCTCAAACTCAAATTTTATAAAATCAAATGTTATTGTCATGGATATTGATAATGACAAGACAGACAACCCTGACGAGTGGGTTACAGAAGAGAACATTAAAGAAATCTTTATTGATTATAACTTTGCTTTGGTTACTAGTCGAAACTATATGTTGTCTAAGGGCGCCATGATAGCACGCCCAAAGTTTCATATTTATTTCCCGATTAATGAAACGAACGATAGGGAAGCTTATGTTGCTATGAAAGAAGAGCTCACGAATAGGTATCAATTTTTTGATGATAATGCAAAAGATGCAGCAAGGTTCTTCTTTGGTAATCCAAATGCAAAAGTCATATGGAATGATTCCTGGATGACTATCGATGAAGATTTACTTCAACTTAATCCTATAGAGATAGAAGAAGATTTTGATGCTGACTTTTATAGACCATCTAAAGGAACTATCGCTGAGGGAAGTCGAAATTCAACCATGTCAGTTTTTGCGGCTAAAATTCTTAAAAGATTAGGAGTTACACAAGAAGCAATAAGTGGTTTTGATGAGCAGGCATCCAGATGTGAACCGCCATTAGAAAAATCTGAACTAGACACAATTTGGGGAAGTGCAGTTCGATTTTACAATAAGACTATTAAAGATTCAGATGATTATGTTTCGCCAGATACCTTTAATCGGCCTTCTTTAAAACCGGATGATTTTTCTGATATCGGGGAAGCTGGAGTATTAGCTAGAGAGTATGGTGATGTTTTAGCTTATACAAATGCGACAGACTATTTAACTTTTAATGGTCAGTATTGGAAAGAAGATAAACAATTGGCCATAGGAAAGGTTCTTGAGTTTATGGACTTTCAACTAGCAGATGCTCTTGAACAATACGAAAAGTCCGTTATAGAGTTAGTCAACTCTGGAATTGATGAATCAGTAGTTCGTGAAGGTGGTAAAGCTCTTGCTAAAGTGATTGAAACACCGATTCAACAAAAACTTCATTCTATTTATCTTTCCTCAAAATCTTATTATCAGTTTGTTATGAAGCGAAGAGATTATCGCTATATTACTGCGACTCATAATACTGCAAAACCAATGCTAGCCATTGATTTATCAGAACTTGATAAGGACGATATGTTGCTCAATACTCCTAACGCTACCTACAACTTAAGAAATGGACTTAGGGATTACCATGAACATGACCCAAAAGACTACATCACTAAGATAACCACGGTTTCTCCAGGTGATGAAGGCTTGGGATTATGGAAGGAAACTTTAGCTACTTTTTTCTGTAATGACCAGGAGTTGATTGATTATGTACAGGAAATCATCGGTATGACAGCAATCGGAAAAGTCTATCAAGAACATATGATTATCGCTTATGGCGGAGGAGCCAATGGGAAATCAACCTTTTGGAATACAATCGCTAGAGTACTTGGAAGCTATTCTGGCAAATTATCTGCAGATGCTTTAACCATGAATAATAAACGAAATGTAAGTCCAGAACTTGCTGAGTTAAAAGGGAAACGTCTTGTTATTGCTTCTGAAATGGCAGAAGGAATGAGATTGAATACAGCAGTTGTGAAGCAGATTACCTCAACTGACGAAATTCAAGCAGAAAAGAAGTATAAGGATCCATTTCATTTTGTTCCATCTCATACGCTGGTACTTTATACGAATCATTTACCAAAAGTTGGAGCGAACGATGAAGGAACTTGGCGACGTTTGGTCGTTATTCCATTTAATGCCAAAATTAGTGGTCGTTCAGATATCAAGAATTTTGCGGATTATCTGTACGATAATGCTGGGCCAGCAATTTTATCGTGGATTATTGAAGGAGCGGAAAAAGCCATCAAAGCAAATTTTAAAACATCAGTTCCAAAAGCAGTAATAAATTCTGTCAAATCCTACCGTGAAGCTAATGACTGGTTGGGGCATTTCATCAATGAAAGTTGTGTCGTGGGTGAAAAATTAAGTGAGAAATCAGGAGAATTGTACAGTAAGTATCGTGCATATTGCCTTCAAAATTTAGAATACACACGAAGTACAACTGATTTCTATGCTGCACTTAATCAAGCTGGTTATGAACGAAAACGAACTAATAAAGGGAATTTTATTATGGGGTTATCATTAAAAGCTGATGACGATGATTTTTTAAACTAATGACTTACACAAGTGAGGGTGTATCTCCACTAGATTTTAAATCAAGTATTTTTGGAGTGTAAGTCGTTGAAGTATTCAGTGAAAAATATTTTGTGAAGTATGGTCAAAAAGTTTATGGATTAAGTTCCACGACTTCCATTTTTTTGTTTAGTGTAAGTCAATGATGGTCTTTTCTAAAACTATCTCTATAGGAAATATAACTAAGAAAAAGTATATAGGGAAAGTTTAGGATATTACCTCATTAGACCTCCACCATTTAAATCTGATGAGAGGACAAGTATGAGAGAAAAAGTGATCGAACAAAAGTTAGCAAGCGAGGTTTTAAAGCGTGGTGGTATCTGTCCAAAGTGGGTATCACCTTCCTTTTCAGGAGTACCTGATCGACTGGTATTCTTACCCAATGGCAAGTTTGGTTTGGTGGAAGTAAAAGCACCTAATCAACATCCTAGAGCTTTGCAGGTGTCACGGCATAAGTTATTTGAACATTTAGGATTTCGAGTCTATGTTTTAGATAATAAGAAAGATATTGAGGAAATATTGGATGAAATTGAAACTGCATGACTATCAAGAAGTCACCAAAGACTTCATAATAAGAAATCCTCATGTAGCAGTCATTTTAGACATGGGGATGGGAAAAACAGCTACAACCCTGTCAGCCATTAACGAACTAATGTTTGACCGTTATGAGGTCTCAAAGGTTTTGGTAATTGCTCCGCTTAGAGTCGCAAATACAGTATGGAGTGACGAAATAGAGCAGTGGCAAGAACTGTCTCATTTGAGATATTCAAAAATTGTGGGTACTCCTAAACAACGACAAGAAGCACTCCAAAAAGATGCGGATATCTACATTGTAAATCGTGAAAATATCACTTGGTTAGTTGAAGAGTGTCATCCGCATTTCAAGTGGGATATGATTGTCATTGATGAATTAAGTTCATTCAAATCATGGCAATCAAAACGTTTTAAAGCTTTTATGGCCATGCGCCCCTACATGAAACGAGTGGTAGGTTTAACAGGTACACCGAGTTCCAACGGATTGATGGATTTGTTTGCGGAGTTCAAGGTCATTGATGGCGGTGTTCGTTTGGGACGTTTTATCGGAGAATACAGAAGTCGTTATTTTAGAGAGGGACGTAGAAATGGAAACGTCGTCTATGAATATACTCCAATGGACTATGCAGAGTGTCAAATCTTTGACAAGATTGATGACATCACAATTTCTATGAAAGCAATGGATTATCTACAAATGCCGACATTAATCTCAACGAAAAAATCAGTCCATCTCACAAACGCAGAAGCAAAAAGATATAAAGAGTTTAAAAAGGAATCTGTTATTTCTGATTCTAACGAAATTGAAGTAACAGCAGCAAATGCTGCTAGTTTATCCAATAAACTGGTTCAAATGGCAAATGGTGCAGTTTATTCTGACGATCACAAAATTATCAAGTTACATGATCAAAAACTTGATGCTCTGGAAGATATTATTGAAGCTGCAAATGGAGAACCAGTTCTGGTCGCTTATTGGTTCAAGCATGATTTACTTCGTATTCAAGAACGATTGAACAAGCTTAGGGTTAAAAGTACAGTTCTTAAAAGTGAAACTGATATTCATGAATGGAATAAAGGGAACATCACTGTTGGTTTATTGCATCCAGCTAGTGCAGGACATGGTTTAAATTTACAAAAGGGGGGTCATCACTTAGTGTGGTTTGGGTTAACTTGGTCTCTTGAACTTTACCAACAAACCAATGCTCGACTTTGGAGACAAGGTCAACAAGCAAACACAGTGATTATTCAGCACATTGTAACGGAAGGTACAATTGATGATGATATTCTAAAAGCTTTAACTGCCAAGGACGCACAACAATCACGTTTGATTGAAGCAGTAAAAGCACAAGTAGGAGGTTGATATGGATAAAGTAGACTACTATTTTCAACACTATCAAGATGCAAAAAGAGATTTAACGATTGCGAAGAATTTGATTGAAAACTATAAACCCATTTCAGAAGATGCTTTTCTCTATTCTCTTGCTACTAGACAGACAAATGAAGAACGTGTTAAAATGAGTAAAACTAATGTTAGGACAGAAAATATGGCTCTATCTTTTCATGATAAGTTCTTAGCGGAGGAAAGAGAATATCAGGAGTCATTGTTTGAAAAGTACTGTCATTTAAAAACCGATCTCGATTTCTTTGAACTTGCTGTTTCTTCTGTTGATGAAATAATGAGGGATGTAGTTGTTGATTTGGTCTTAGCTGGATTGACATGGGATGAGTTACTACCTAAGCATAATGTTTCTAGAATGACAGTTAGTCGATATAGACAAAAAGCCTTAAAACAAGTAAAAGAATATTACCGTTTTGCTGGTAAAACCTTGAGTATAAATGGATAATGATACTAGGGTGTTACTAAGGTGTTACTAAGGTGGTACTACCCTGTTACTAAGTTGTTACTAAGATGGTACTGCTTTTTAAAAATGACTGTGATATACTTAAGATGTCAAAAAAGATAGAAAATCGGCTATGTTCACTGGATAAAATTCTGGTACTACGGTAATATACACCTAGAAAAATAAGAGGAGAATAACCATGTGGACCAGAGGGCAGATTCATTATCACGGACAAATAGTTGATTACATAGCAAAAGTCAGTGACCAACCTTCAGATGTAGGTATTGATTTAGGATGTGTATTCAAATTAGAGGTTGAGGTTACTGAAAATACTATCATTTCTTATGACAGAGGATGGGATATCTACCCAGAATCTGATGAACAAGAAGCTATTCTTGAAGTGATTTTGAAAACTTTAAAAGTTTAAAATATCTTTAAAATTATGCACAAATGACTGGATATATCCCGCTCTTAGAGGTAATATGGTTACAACAAAAAAGAAAGAGGATAAAACCATGAAGAAAGAGGATATTTTAACAAAAATCGCAAAAAATAGAATAGGCGCTGAAACGCTAGAAACGAGAAATAGCGACAGCCTTGACTTTTATGACATCAGCGTTTGGGCATTGAAGGAAATGCTTGAACAAGCCTATGAAGCAGGTAGAAAAGCAAAATAAAAAAACAGAGCCTTACCCAAATGGGAAGGCTTTTTGCGTGGAGGAAAGAATGATTATTACGAGTGAACAAGTATCTAATGGCCATCCAGATAAGATTTGTGACCAGATTTCAGATGCAGTTCTAACAGTATGTTTAGAACAAGATAAGAATAGCAGGGTTGCAGTAGAAACTCTTATCAAAGATAATCATATAGTGGTTGCTGGAGAAATGAAAACAACAGCCTTGTTTGATTTAAAAACTGTTGTTCGAAATGTCGTTAAACCACTAGGAATGGATAATATCATTGTGACGAATCTTATCGGATTACAAAGTGATGATATTTCTCAAGGTGTTGATACAGGTGGTGCTGGTGACCAAGGTATGATGTATGGATATGCAACTGATGAAACTAACGAATACTTGCCGCTTCCCTACGTTTTAGCAACTCGTGTTCTTGAGAATCTTATGGAACTTCAGCATCCGCTATTAGGGAAAGATGCTAAGGCACAGGTTTCTTATGATTATGACAATAAAAGAATTACAACATTCTTAGTATCAATTCAGCATAGCGATGAAATGACAATTGAGAATCTAAGAGTAATTGTTAAAGAATCTATGATAAAAGTTGCAAAACAGTATAAACAAAACCTTGATTTTAATGTTTTAGTGAATCCTACTGGTCGTTTCGTTCTTGGTGGTTCTTATGCAGATGCTGGAGTTACTGGAAGAAAAATTATCGCTGATACTTATGGTGGATTTGCCCATCATGGTGGTGGTGCATTTTCAGGAAAGGATCCAAGTAAAGTGGATCGCTCAGGAGCTTATATGGCACGTAAGATTGCAAAAGACATCGTTCGTGAAGGATATGCTAAACGATGCGAAGTTCAATTAGCATACGCTATAGGGGTCGCAGAACCGGTTTCTATTCATGTAGAAACATTTGGAACAAGTAACTATACGAGCAAGCAATTGGTAGGAATGATTAAAGAACGGTACGATTTAACACCGAAAGGGATTATCAAGGAGTTGGATCTTCTAAACGTAGACTACACTCAATCTACATGTTTTGGACATTTTACGAAACCAACTCTTCCTTGGGAGCAGTAAGATGCCACGTAGACCAAGAACTCCCTGCAAGCAGAATGGTTGTCCAAACCTTGTGACCTATGGAAACAAGTACTGCAATGACCACAAGACTAACCACGTACTTGACGCCAAGACAACCAAAGCTAAAGGTTACAATTCACGGTGGAATAAGGCGCGGATTCGTTACTTAAAGCTCAATCCTCTCTGTGTTTACTGTCAAAGAGAAGGTCGACTGACCAAGGCAACAGTGGTTGATCATATCACTCCCCACCGAGGTGACCAAGAACTCTTTTGGAATCAATCTAACTGGCAAGCTCTCTGTAAATCTTGTCATGATAGAAAGACCAAGACAACGGACCTATATGTGGAATATACCTATCGGTTTTAATATTGTAGTTACGTTCTAAAAATATCTCTCTTTTATAATTTGGGGTAGGGGGGATAAAATCTCTAAATCCTTGTCCGTAAAAGACCGACGCCCCCTCAAACGTAAAATTTCGCAAAATTGGTAGGGTGGGATATAAAAATCAATTCAAAATAGTAAAGAATCCAGTAAGAATATAGAATTAAGTGAGTGTTATTTTCGTAAATTCGTTTAAATTTAGGTACGAAAATAACCTTATTTTTTTAGTATAAAAGTGAGGAACAGGTATGAATAACTTTCAACGAGAACAAATTTGGTTGCTCAGAAAAAATGGTTTAGGATACGGTGAAGTTGCTAAAGTAATTGGTTTATCTAAAGACTCTGTTAAGAAGTATTGTAAAAGACATCCTGAGTTAAAGGGACAAGGAACATTACCGTATTTGATGGTTGAGAAACGAGTTGAAAATGGTACAAACTGTCCTCAATGTTTTCAACCTATGGTTCCTAATAAAACTGGACGACCGAAGAAATTTTGCTCAGATAGGTGCAGAATAAATTGGTGGAAAAATCATCAAGAGGAGCATGATAAGGAACAAACTGCATATGAAGAAATGACTTGCCAATGTTGTGGTAGGTCATTTTTATCTTATGCCAATCCCAATAGAAAGTATTGTAGCCATGCCTGCTACATACAGATAAGATTTTACAAAGGAGTCTAAAATGACGAACCAACCAACAATGGAAATAAAAGAACTTCCTCTGAAAGAATTAAAGCCTGCAGCTTATAATCCTCGAAAGAAACTGAAAAAAGGGGATAAGGAATATGAAAAAATTAAACAGTCGCTTCTTAAGTTTGGATATGTTGACCCTATTATTGTCAATGAAGATTTAACTGTAATTGGTGGTCATCAACGCTTGACAGTTCTTAAAGACTTAGACTATGAAACTGCTAAGTGCGTCATCGTTGATTTACCCAAAGAAGATGAGAAAGCATTGAACATTGCACTCAATAAGATTACAGGTCAATGGGATGAAGCTCTCTTAGCTGACTTACTTTTAGATTTACAGGAGTCTGATTTCAATCTAGACCTTACTGGTTTTGAGCCACCAGAGATTGATGACATCCTCTCCAATGTCCATGACAAGGAGTTGTCTGAAGATGAGTTTGATGTGGAAGAAGAATTGAAGAAACCAACGTTATCAAGACATGGGGACATTTGGCAATTGGGAAAACATAGAGTCATTTGTGGTGATTCTACAAAAGCTGAAACCTATAAGCAGTTGCTAGATGATAGGAAAGCTAATTTAGTAGTAACGGACCCACCTTATAATGTGGACGTTGAAGAGACGGCTGGGAAAATCCTAAATGATAATATGTCTGACGGAGACTTCTATCAATTTCTCCTTTCTATGTTTACTCAAGTAGAAAATCACATGGAAGATGATGCGTCTATCTATGTTTTTCATGCAGATACGGAAGGACTCAACTTCCGTAAAGCTTTTAAAGATGCTGGTTTCTATTTGAGTGGGTGTTGCATCTGGAAAAAGAACTCACTTGTATTAGGTCGTAGCCCATATCAATGGCAACATGAACCTTGTTTATATGGGTGGAAGAAAAAAGGAAAGCATCAATGGTTTAGTGATCGGAAGCAAACTACCATTTGGGAATATGACCGTCCTAAGTCTAGTAAAGACCACCCAACCATGAAACCAATTCAACTTATGGCTTACCCTATTCAAAACTCTTCTATGCGTGGAACAATAGTTTTAGATCCATTTTTAGGTTCTGGTTCTACTTTAATAGCTGCAGATCAGACTGGACGTGTTTGTTATGGAATCGAACTGGATGAAAAGTTTGTGGATGTCATTGTTAAACGCTATATAGAAGTTACAGGAGATACTGAAGTAACCGTACAACGTAATCATGAGGTTTTAACTTATAACCAAGTGTTAAAGGAGTTGGAGGAACAAGTATGACACTAACATTTCTAGATTTCTTTTACGGAGTTGGTGGCTTTCGACATGGGCTAGAATTAGCAGGAATGAAGTGTATAGGATTTTGTGAAAAAGATAAGTTTGCACGAAAGTCTTATGAAGCAATGTATGATACGAAAGGAGAATGGTTTCATGACGATATCACAACAATCGATCCAACACGATTACCAAAAGCAGATCTCTGGTGTGCGGGAAGCCCTTGTCAAAATGTGTCTATCGCAGGGAAACGAGCCGGCCTATACGGTGAGCGAAGTGGACTCTTTTTTACATTTGTTGAACTCATCAAAAGCCAAAAAGAAGAAGATAAACCCGAATGGGTTCTCCTTGAAAATGTTAAAGGACTTTTATCAAGTGGTGGGGGACGAGATTATCTCGACTATCTCTCTATCTTGGATGAATCAGGGTACGACCTTGAATGGCAAGTGTTCAACTCAAAAGATTACGGAGTACCACAAAATAGAGAACGCATCTATACTATCGGACATCTTAGAAGAAAAGGTCGACGACAAGTACTACCTATCAGCAGAGAAAGCAGTAGCCATCTTAAGCAACTTGTAGGCGGTATGCAAAGCTACCGTGTCTATGACCCCAGTGGTATTGCAACAACACTTGTTGGAGAGGGTGGGGGACTAGGAGCTAAGACAGGTCTTTATCTGATTGACCAATCACTAACTGAACCAAAGTTAACTGTAGAAGCAAGATGTTTAACTGCTCGTTATACTGCTGGTGCGACAAAGCGAACAGCAATGAACTCTGGAGTGCTTGAGGTCCAACCAATTTTGACACAAGGTATCAAGGTTAGGAACGGAACAAAGCAAGGTTATCAATTGGCGGTGGTTGGTGACTCGGTTGATCTTTCTTATCCAAGTTCATTAACGAGAAGGGCAAGAGTAGGGAGAGGAATAGCTCACAACCTTTCATGTAGCTGCCAGATGGGCGCAGTAGTTTGGAAGGGTCGTGTTGTCAAAATTAGAAGACTTACTCCAAAAGAGTGTTTTAGACTTCAAGGTTTCAGTGATGACTTATTTGAAAAGGCAAAAGCTGTAAATTCAGATGCACAACTTTATAAACAAGCAGGAAACGGAGTCACAGTACCAGTTGTGTATGCTATTGGTTGTGCTATATTATCTTCAAAATATCATCAGAAATAACTGGATAAAGATGAACTTTAGAGTTAATATGTACTAAACAAAAGAAAAGAGGTTATATTATGGACGACTTAAAAGTGAAGACTTTGAAATCATTGTATCCCAATGGAACTCGAGTCAAATTACTCGAAATGGAGGATCCATTTGCACCACCTATAGGTACTCTCGGTACGGTAATTGGTGTTGATGATATTGGTTCAATTTTAGTGAATTGGGATAATGGACAAAGTTTAAATGTACTTTACGGAATTGATAAAATAATGAAATTGAGATAGTTATGTGGGAAATGATAACTAGAGAATTCAATGGTCGGCACTATCATATTGAGTTTCTTAGGGAATACAGTACTTATGATCGACATATTGATAGAGCTTGGATAGCAATCCTAAAAATTAAACGAAATAAAGAAATAGTTTTTCATTATGAATATGGTAAAATCATTGATCAATTGGATGATTTTGATAAAATTATCTATCAAGAAATAGTGGATACATACAATAAATTATAATTTGGAACTCGATGTGAGTTCTTTTTATTTTAGGAGGTGAATTAGTGGCAATTAGAGGACGTAAACCGAAACCTACAAATTTAAAAGTTCTAGAAGGTAATCCTGGTAAACGGCCTCTCCCAACGAATGAAGTAAAACCTCAAAAGAAGGCTCCACGTTGCCCCCAGTGGCTTGAAGAAGATGCTAAGAGGGAATGGAAACGGATGGGAAAAATATTGGAACAAATGGGATTACTGACGGAAATGGATATGACTGCATTTGCAGGTTATTGTCAAGCTTACGCACGATGGAAAGAAGCAGAGGAATTTTTATCAAAACATGGTTCTATCTTAAAGACACCAAATGGTTATTTACAGCAAGTTCCACAAGTTTCAATTAGTCAAACTAATTTAAAAATCATGCTGAAGTTTTGTGAACAATTTGGTCTAACCCCATCCGCTAGGAATCGTTTAGCTACTATGGATTCAGAGGTTGGTAACGGTGACGAAATGGAAGATTTGTTGGGAGGTTTACTATGACTTTTCATTATGAACCAACTCCTTTTATGCTAGCTTCATCACATTATGATAAAAGTAAGGCTGATAGAGCAGTGACTTTTATTCAAAACCTTTGTCATACTAAAGGAAAATGGGCAGGTCAGAAGTTTATACTATTACCTTGGCAGGAACAGATAGTACGAGATATATTTGGGATTGTTAAAGAAGATGGGAATAGACAATTTCTAACTGCTTATATTGAAATTCCAAAAAAGAATGGGAAGAGTGAACTAGCAGCAGCAATCGCTCTTTATCTCCTTTATGCAGATAATGAAGCTAGTGCAGAAGTTTATGGTGCTGCATGTGACCGAAATCAAGCCTCTATTGTATTTGATGTAGCAAAACAAATGGTACTAATGAGTCGACCTTTAGAGAAACGTTCAAAAATAATGGGTGCTACGAAACGAATTGTTAACTACTCTAATGCAGGTTTCTATCAAGTTTTGTCCGCTGAAACTGGTACAAAACATGGTCTCAACGTTTCAGGACTCGTGTTTGACGAAATACATGCGCAACCCAATCGCCACCTCTATGATGTCTTAACTAAAGGTTCAGGAGATGCACGAGAACAACCCTTATTTTTCATCATTACTACTGCAGGAACAGATAAGAATTCAATTTGTTACGAGTTACACACAAAAGCACTTGATATTTTAAAGGGCAGAAAGAATGATACATCTTTTTATCCTGTCGTTTATGGTTTATCTGATGAAGAGGACTGGAATGACGAAAGTAATTGGTTAAAAGCAAATCCGTCATTAGGTCATACCATTGGTTTAGACCGCGTCAGAGAAGCCTATAAACAAGCACTCGATAATCCTGCTGAAGAAAATGTATTCAAGCAACTACGGCTAAATATGTGGACAAATTCTACAGTTGCTTGGATTCCAGAACATGTATACAACAAAGGGGATGCACCAATCAATTTTGAAAGTTTGAAAGGTCGTGAGTGTTATGCTGGACTAGACTTGTCAAGTACATCCGATATCACAGCCTTTGTTTTAGTTTTTCCACCTAGGAATGAACTAGAAAATTACATCATTCTACCCTATTTCTGGTTGCCAAAAGATACTCTTGAACTTCGTTGTCGTAGGGATCATGTTTTGTATGATGTATGGGAACGGCAAGGTTATTTAAAGACGACAGAGGGTAATGTTGTTCATTATGGCTTTATAGAGAAGTTCATTGAGGAATTATCAAAGCTATACAATATAAAAGAAATCGCCTATGATAGATGGAATGCAACGCAAATGGTGCAGAATCTAGAAGATATGGGACTGACGATGATTCCTTTTGGTCAGGGGTACAAGGATATGAGTCCACCGTCAAAGGAATTATTCAAACTTATGATGGAAGGTCGTATACAACACGGAGGACAACCTGTTTTAAAATGGATGTCGCAAAACGTAGTTATGCGCCAAGACCCTGCAGGCAATATCAAACCAGATAAAGAGAAATCAATTGAAAAAATTGATGGAATTGTTGCTCTTATAATGGGGATTGATAGATGTATTCGACACCAAAATAATGAAAGTAGTATTTATGATGAGCGAGGGATATTGAGCTTTTAGTTGAATTTTAAATATAAAGATGATACAATGTATTTACAAATCATCTTTACAAAGAGGTATTAATCATGGCAAGTACTCAACCTGTTAATTTTAGAGCAGATTCGACTTTTTACCAACAAACGAAAGAAATCTTAGCTGATGAAAAGTTAACCCTGTCAGATATTTTTAATGCTGCACTTCGTAAAATTGCGACAGGTGCAGTTGATCCTAAAGAATTCGTATTTAGTGATTCACAAGAGACTCAATATCAGGTTGCTTTTGAGGACTTGAAAAAGGAAATCTTGATGGGACATCAAGAAATTGAGCAAGGTAAACTAACGTCTTTGGCAGATGTAAGAAAGGAATTTGGACTTGAGTAATCATAAACGTTACCATGTTTCTCTTACGGATCAAGCCAAGAAAGACTTGAGGGAAATACATGATTATATTGTACTGAATTTTTACAGCCAACAATCTGCCGATGGTAAACTAGACCTTATTTTAACGGCACTAGAAACTTTAGAAACCTTTCCAGAAGCATGCCCTTTGGTGTCGAGTCGAGGTTACGGTGAATTAACAGATGACGGTAAACGTTACCGATATATGCCAATTGAAAATTACTTAGCTTTTTATTATATCGACAAATATGAGGTTTATGTCTCCAGAATTTTAAATTCCAAGCAGAATTGGGCTAAGTTATTCAATAAATAAATTCAATTATAATTCATAGAGCATCTCATAAATGAGGTGCTTTTATTGTACTCAAAAATGGAGGATTAGATGGGATTCTTAGATTTCTTTGGAAGAAAAAGATCACGAGATAAACCGCATAATAGTTATGAAGGTCAGGATTTTTCCTATCTCTTTGGACGAACTAGCAGCGGGGAGAATGTGGATGAGTTTAAGGCCATGCAGACTACAGCTGTTTATGCTTGTGTGCGAATATTAGCTGAGGCTGTCGCCTCTCTACCCATTCATATTTACGAAAGAACACCTAATGGAAGAGAGAAAAAATTTGAACACCCTCTATATTTTTTACTTCATGATGAACCAAATCCAGAAATGTCTTCTTTTGTCTTTCGTGAAACTTTGATGACTCATCTTTTGATATGGGGAAATGCATATATTCAAATCATAAGGGATAAGAGTGGTCAGGTTATCAGTTTGTATCCCTTATTACCAGATAAAATGTCAGTACACCGTGATGAAAATGGGAAACTTTACTACAAATATCAACGTCAGACCGAAGAAAATCCAAATTTCAAGGATAAAGGAAGTGTTATTTTAAAACAAGAAGATGTCCTTTACATTCCAGGACTTGGTTTTGATGGATTGATTGGCTATTCTCCCATCGCATTAGCAAAGAACGCAATTGGAATGACCCTTGCTACAGAGAATTACGGAGCATCATTCTTTAAAAATGGTGCAAATCCTGGTGGTGTATTGGAACATCCAGGGATTTTGAAGGATCCAAAAAGAGTACGTGATTCTTGGAATGCGGTTTATAACGGTGTCACAAATGCACATAAAGTTGCAGTACTAGAAGAAGGGATGAAGTACACTCAAATAGGCATTCCTCCAGAAGAAGCGCAATTCTTACAGACTCGGAAGTTTCAAATCAATGAGATTGCACGTTTGTATAGGATACCACCACATATGATTGGTGATTTAGAAAAATCTTCATTTTCAAATATCGAGCAACAATCACTAGAGTTTGTTAAATACACATTAGACCCTTGGGTAGTTCGTTTAGAACAGGCCTTCAAGAGGTCTCTTTTTTTGCCTGAAGAAAAGAAGAAGTACTTTGTTAAGTTCAATGTAGATGGTTTATTACGTGGAGATTATCAAAGTCGTATGAGTGGGTATGCTATTGCAAGACAGAATGGCTGGCTATCTACAAATGATATTCGAGAACTTGAAGATTTAAATCTTTTAACAGATGAAGAAGGAGGAAACCTTTATTTGATTAACGGAAATATGACTAAATTAAAAGATGCTGGTGGTTTTATGACAAAACAGGCAATTGAACAACCTCAAGAAAAACCAAAGGAGGAAGAAGATGCGTAAATTTTGGAGTTTTTCAGACGAAGGGAATATTCGCACTCTTCGTATTGAAGGACAGATTGCTGATGAAACATGGTTTGGAGATGAAGTTACTCCACAACTCTTTAAAAATGATTTAAATGCAGGAAAAGGTGATATCACCCTCTGGATTAATAGTCCAGGGGGTGATGTTTTTGCTGCAGCACAAATCTATAACATGCTGATGGATTACAAGGGAAATGTGCATGTCATAATTGATGGTCTTGCCGCTAGTGCTGCCAGTGTCATTGCCATGGCTGGAACAACAGTATCCATGAGTCCTGTTGCAATGATGATGATTCACAATCCATGGACAATTGCACAAGGTGAAGCAAAGGATATGGAAAAGGTCATTGAAATGCTGGGGGAAATCAAAGAGTCTATTATGAATGCCTATGAGTTAAGAACAGGATTATCTAGGACAAAAATCTCACATTTAATGGATTCTGAATCATGGTTTAATGCGAGAAAAGCAGTTGAACTTGGCTTTGCGGACAAGATTTTATTCAGTAAAGATGAACCTAAAGAAGAACTAGAACTAAGCAGTTATTCATTTAGTAGAGCCACTGCGGATCATAACCTTGTTGTTAAACTTCAAGCCAAAATAGATAGCTACAAACCTTTATCAACGACTCCTCTCAATCAGTTAAGAAAACGATTAGATTTATTGAAATAATGAAAGGAAAACTAACCTATGTCTAAATTACTTGAATTAAAAGAAAAACGAAATCAAGCTTGGGAACAAGCAAAAACTTTCCTAGACTCAGTGCGAACTGAAGATGGTTTAGTCTCAGAAGAAGATTCTCAACGCTATGATGAAATGGAAAGTAAAATCAATCGCTATAATCAAGAAATCGCTCGCTTAGAACGACAAGAAAAGATTGATCTAGAACTTGCTCAACCAACTTCTCAGGCTTTGACAAGACAGCCTACCACTGTCTTAAAAGATAGTGAGGTAGAAGATGAGAAGAAGGGAACTAAGTCTGATGTCTATTCCAAAACCTTTTGGACGAATGTCCGTAAGCGTAACTTCTTTGATGTTAAGGATGTTCTTCGTGTTGGAGAAGATACAGAGGGTGGCCATTTAGTACCTGATGAGTATGAGAAAAAACTAGTTCAAGGTCTTCAAGAAGAGAATTTCTTCCGAAGTCTAGCAACCGTCATTAAAACATCAAGTGGAGAGCGGAAGATTCCAGTTGTTACAGGGCATGGAACTGCGTCATGGATGGATGAAAATGGACTTTATCCTGAAACTGATGAGACATTTGGTCAAGTAACACTTGATTCACATAAGATTGGAACAGCTATTCGAATCTCAGAAGAATTGTTAAATGACTCAGTATTTGATTTAGAATCCTATATGACTAGTGAGTTTGCACGACGTATTGGTACAGAAGAAGAGAAATCCTTCCTTATTGGAGATGGCTCAAAGAAACCAACAGGAATCTTTACCCAAGCAAATGTTACTGGTCCTTCAACGACGACTAAAGACATTACGTTTGATGACATGATTGAATTGTATCATTCTCTTCCTGCTCCGTATCGTAAAAATGCAGTATGGATTCTTCATGATACAACTGTCAAAGCAATCCGTAAACTGAAAGACAATAACGGAAATTATATTTGGCAACCGTCTACACAAGCTGGACAACCAGATTTAATTCTTAACCGTCCATACTATACATCTACCTTTGCACCTCTACCTGAACAGGGGAATAAAGCCATTGCATTTGGAGATTTCTCATATTACTGGATTGCAGACCGCCAAGGACGTACTTTTAAACGTCTCAATGAACTTTATGCTAATAATGGTCAAATTGGTTTTCTTGCATCTCAACGTGTTGATGGGAAATTAGTATTACCAGAAGCAGTAAAAATTTTAACTGTGAAAGCAAAATAATCATGATAAGTCTAGAAGAAGCAAAACTTTACCTTAAGGTAGAAAACACAGATGAAGATGACTTGATTACGCAATTAATTGATACGAGTAAAAAACTCTGTGAAGAAACGTTAAGGCAGAATACTTACAGTGAGGTTCTAAGAATGGCAATCCTTTATGGGGTTGCCTATCTTTATGAACACCGTGAAACAGCTAATTATAAAGAGTTAAAACAAATGTTATATCACCTACTATTAGCTGATAGGAAGGATATTTTTTGATGAAAATCGCTCCGTTACGTGACCGTCTTACATTTGAAGTGCGTAAAATTGTGGTTGATGAAATTGGAAATGAATCCTCAGTTTGGAACACGGTTTTCCAAAGATGGTGTTCTAGTCGCCCATTGACCTTGACAGAAAATGAGGGGAGTGTGTCTAAACTCCTTTATAACAAAATTCAATTTACACTAAGGTACGACAAAGCGGTACTAAATCTAAGTTCATTAAAAACTAGGATAAAGTACAGAGACGCCTACTTTACGGTAGATTCAATTGATGGTGATAGCGTTCCTAGGCAATTGATTTATATTGTAGCAACTAAGGAGAATGACTATGAACAGGATAGGAATGGATGAGTTGGAAAAAGTAATTGATCAAGAGTTGAGTGATTACATTAAAGAGACGACATCTGCAATGCGAGAGGTAGTAGAAGAAGTAACAGACAGTGCTGTAGATACTTTAAAGATCTCTTCTCCACGAAAAACTGGTAAGTATGCACGAGGTTGGAAAAGCAAGTCAACAAGTGACAGTCCTACAGGCTTAACAAAAACCATTCATAACCGAACACCAGGCTTAACTCATCTCCTAGAAAATGGTCACGCTAAACAAAATGGTGGTCGAGTAGAAGGGCAAAAACATATTGAAATCGTTGAAAAAAGTGCCGTTAAGTCACTTGAAGATAGGCTGAGACAAAGATTGTGAGGATTTCATGACATTAAAAGATTTCTATAACATTTTAATAAAATCAAAGTTGCCAGTAGCTTATCATCATTTTGAAGAAGGAAGAAGTCCAGCTCCACCATTTATTGTATATCTTGTTAAGGACTCTGAAAATGCTGGAGCTGATAATTGGAGCTATCATAAGACTCTTAATCTTCAAGTGGAACTCTATACCTTAAAGAAGGACTTAGAAATCGAAACTAAGATGGATGACTTATTCGATAGTCATTCAATTTTTTTTGACAAAGTAGAGACTTATATCTCAACTGAAAAACTCTATCAAATTACATATTACATTTCATTAAACGGAGGATAGTTATGACTGAAAAAAATAAAGTTACCTTTGGATTACAAGATGTTCATTGGGCAGAAGTTACAACTGAAGCTTCAAATGGCGCATTGACTTATGGGACGGTTGAACGATTACGAGGTGCAGCAGAACTAACCTTGGAACCGACTGGTGACAAAGGTTCTTACAAGGCAGATAATATCAACTTTTATACTTCAGAATCAAATGATGGTTATGAGGGAACATTGAAGCTCGCCTTATTAACTCAAGAATTTTTAACTCGTGTCTTAGGAGAAAAATTAGATCCAACAACTAAAACGATTTCTGAAATCGCAAATGCTGAAAAGAAGAATTTCGCTCTGATGTTTCGTTTTGAAGGAGATAAGAAAGAAACACTTCATGTTTTGTATTACTGTTACGCATCACGTCCGTCAATGGGATCAAAAACAAAATCTGGTTCAGATATTAATGAGGTTGAGTTAAACTTTACTGCAAGTCCCCGTCCACTTGATAAGGTGGTTCGTCGCAAAACGACAGAAGAAACAAGTGATGAGATTCGTCAGAATTGGTTCAAGGAAGTCTTTGAACCTCGTGAATAAAGGAGTTACAGATGAGAGATAGTATTACAATTTCAGGAAAGACCTATGAATTGGCTACTAATGCATATACACCGATTGCCTATAAAGAACAGTTTGGTAAAGATTATTTTCAAGACTTGTTTTCAATGGTGAGTACGCAGTCAATTCTTGATAAGATTGAGCACCTAAATGAGGAAGAAAAACTCGAAACTGGTGACATTGATCTATCCATCCTGACCAATTTTGATATGACTTTTTTTCACAGAATTTTTTGGGTGTTTGCTAAATCGGCTAATCCAAGAATTAAACCATTCAAAGAATTCTTTATGGAGATGGAGGAGTTTCCAGTTCAAGAAGTAGCAACTATCTTAATGAACATGCTTAACCAAGGGATGAATACAAGAAAAAAGCAGATCAAACAGAAACAGCAAGTGAAGAAATCTTTACGGTAGAAAGCTATTTATTTTGTTGTAAGGAAACTGGCTTATCCATAGACGACTTAAAACATATTTCAATTGGGATGGCTCTTGATTATCAAACTGATTATGTAAACTTGCGGACAAATGAAACAAGCAACACAAGAAAAGCAAATCAAAGTGATTTTGATAATTTTTAATAGAAAGGAGATGTGAACATGGCTGGAAATATAAAAGGTATCACAATAGAAATTGGTGGTGACACCCACCCCTTGCAAAATGCCTTAAAAGGGGTAAATAAACAAGCAGCTGAATCAACAAAAGAATTGAAACAAATTGATAAGGCTCTTAAGTTTGATACAGGAAATGTCACACTCCTTACTCAAAAACAAGAAGTGCTTGCTAAACAAGTTGAAACCACTAAAGAAAAATTAACTACCTTAAGGCAGGCACAAGCCCAAGTTGAAGCTCAATTTAAGTCAGGTAATATCGGGGCGGAACAAT
The DNA here is from genome assembly GCF_015561235.1 of Streptococcus oralis. Taxonomy (GTDB): domain Bacteria; phylum Bacillota; class Bacilli; order Lactobacillales; family Streptococcaceae; genus Streptococcus; species Streptococcus oralis_BK. The sequence goes on from NZ_JADMTC010000001.1 coordinate 544,134, forward strand.
ATCGAGCCTTTCAAAGGGAAGTAGAAACTACTCAGACAGTACTGAAAAGTTATGAAAGCAAACTAGAGGGTGTCAATCAAGCCTTATCGGAAAATGGAAATCGAATAGGTACTACTAAAAGTCAATGGGATAGCTTGAAACAAGAACAAGCTCGTCTAGCTTCTGAGAGTGAAAAATTAACGAGTCAATTTAAATTACAAGAAAGTGAACTTTCTTCAAGTGCTAGTGAATCTGAAAAGCTAGCTTTAGCTCAAAGAAAAGTAAATGAAAGTTCCTCTTTACTAGAAAAACAGATTCAGAATTTAGAGAAACAGCTAGAACTAACAAAATCTCAGTATGGCGAAAACTCGATTGAAGCCAATAAACTGGAACAGACTCTAAATGATACCAAAACGGCCTATAATCATCTTCAAAATGAGATGGAAGAGATGGGCACTAGTTCAACAAGTGCGAAGGATAATCTATCAGAAATCAATCATCTCTTAAAGGCAGATATCCTAATGGAATTCAGTGATCGTTTAGCAGAATTATCACAAAAATTGATTGATTTTGGGAAACAGTCGCTTGAAGCTTTTAACGAAGTTGATGAAGGGATGGATATCATTGTTACCAAAACTGGTGCTTCTGGCCAAGCTTTAGAAGAGATGACAACTATCGCAAAGAACCTTGCTACTGAAATTCCAACAGACTTTAATACTGCTGGTAGTGCAGTCGGAGAGTTGAACACACAATTTGGTTTAACCGGTGATAGTTTAAAATCAGCTTCAAGTTATCTCATCCAATTCGCATCCATAAATGGGAGTGATGTTACCTCATCAGCTATTTTAGCTAAGAAAGCTATAGAAGCATACGGCTTACAGGCAACGGATTTGTCTAGTGTTCTTGATACTGTCACCTTTACCAGTCAAGCTACTGGGGTGGGAGTTCAAGATCTGATGGATAAGGTTGTTTCTGGAGCACCACAAATTAAGGCATTAGGGCTTTCATTTGATGAGGGTGTGGCTTTAATGGGGAAATTTGAAAAGGCTGGTGTGGATTCATCAGCCTCTTTATCATCCTTATCAAAAGCATCGGTGAAGTATGCGGCATCAGGAAAGACTTTACAGCAAGGTTTATCTGAAACCATCGAAAAAATTAAAAATTCAACTAGCGAAACTGAAAAGTTAACCCTCGCTTCAGATATATTTGGAACTAAGGGTGCTCCACGAATGGTGGATGCTATTAATCGTGGTGCTTTATCTTTTGATGACTTAGCTGAAACAGCAAAGAAAGCATCAGGAACAGTCGGCTCAACTTATGAAGCGACACTAGATCCAATTGATAAATTTACAACTTCTCAAAATGAAGCTAAGTTAGCATTAGCTGAAGTTGGGGATGCTATTGCTGTCACTTTTGCACCGATACTAGAGATTTTAGCTGATTTGTTACGTTCAGTTGCAGAGTGGTTCTCTAGTTTATCAACGCCAGTAAAACAATTTATCATTATTGTAGGTAGCCTCATTACTGGATTAGGATTATTACTCCCTGTATTTTTAGCACTTCAGGCAGCTGCCTTAGCAATGGGTGTCACAATTGGTGGTTTAATAGCAAGTGTAGCGCCTATTATAGCTATAGTCTTAGGAATTATAGCTGTTCTTGCCTTGTTAATTGTTGGAATAAAAGAACTTTGGGAACATAACGAGGGATTTAGAACAGCAGTAATGGATATTTGGAATGCTATATATTCTTTTATATCTACTATCATTCAAGAAATATCAGACTTTATTTTAAGCATTTGGGGGACTCTAACTTCATGGTGGACTGAGAATCAAGAGTTAATTCTTGCAGCTGCAACCACAGTTTGGAATGCAATCTCAACAGTCATAACTACCGTTATGTCAATTCTAGAACCCTATATTCAGGCAGCATGGGAAAATATAAAACTGATTATCAGCACAGCTTGGGAAATCATCAAACAAGTAGTTGAAACGGCAATCAATCTTGTCTTAGGCATTATTAAAGCAATCATGCAGGTTATAACAGGAGATTGGTCTGGTGCATGGGAAACAATAAAGGCAGTTATTTCAACAGTATGGGAATCCATCAAGTCAATTGTAAGCTTAGTTCTAAGTACTATTAGTCAACTTATATCAAACACCTGGAATGGGATTAAGAACACAATTAGTAATCTCTTATCAGCAATTAGTAACGTTGTCAGTACAATTTGGAATAGTATCAGTTCAACTATTTCAGGTATTCTAAATGGAATCTCAAGTACAGTGTCTAATGTTTGGAATGGAGTAAAAAATACGATTTCAAATGCAATTAACACTGCCAAAAATGCAGTTTCAACTGCTATAACTGCTATCAAAAATCTCTTTAATTTCAGATTTCAGTGGCCACACATTCCTTTACCTCATTTTAGTGTGTCAGGATCTGCAAACCCTCTGGATTGGTTAAAGGGACAAATTCCTAGAATCGGAATTGAGTGGTATGCAAAAGGGGGAATTTTAACAAAACCAACTGCCTTCGGAACAATAGGGAATTCCCTAATGGTAGGAGGAGAAGCAGGAAACGAAGCGGTACTCCCTTTAAATGAATCTACTCTTGGGTCAATCGGAAGAGGTATTGCAAGAACGATGGATTTAAGAATGCCAGACATCAACATTTCGATTACTGGAAATATTATCCGAGAACAGGCAGATATTGAAAAAATAGCAAATGAAGTAGCAAGTCGAATCGCAGAAGAATTAGCACGTCAAAAACAATTGAGAGGAGCCACTATATGATTAAAAGAAACGAGTTAGTCATAGACGGAATTGGAACTTCTAGTTTTCCTTTTAAGGTGATTGTCCACGAATCGCCTTCTGTTATCTTAGCGGAGAGTAAGACGAGTTTATTAGAACATAAAGGAATGAGTGGCGCTCTTTCGCAAACAAATCGGCACAGAGATTTGATTGAAAAATCATATACGATATACATTGTTAAGCCCTCAGAAGAACAACTTCATCAATTTATGGGTCTATTTATCAAGGAGCAGTTTTGGCTTGAGAGTGAACGGATGAAAACCACACGTCTTTGGTGTTACCGAGTAAAATGTACTGAGGTAAAACAAGAGAGAGATGGTGTGTATGCGACGAAAGCTACCTTTATTTGTCATCCTACAAAGTTTTTTAAATCAATGGATAGACAAACTTTGACATCAAACGGTGTACTTAGAGTTCAAGGGACGTCTCTAGCGTTCCCCAAAATAACGATAATGGGGAATTCGGCAACTGAGACTCAGTTTACGATTGGAGATCAGGTTATTAAAATTGAAAAACTTACAGAACCTCTTGTGATGGTAAACGAACCAAATAGTCCAAGTTTTCTAACGGTTAGCAAAAAGTACATCAAATGGTCTGGTGATTTTATCACTATTGATCCAAGCGCTAAAAAAGAAGTAGGTGTTGTTCTTGGTAGAGGTATTACTTCTTTAAGCTTTGAAACAAATTGGGGGTGGGCTTAAATGCTATTTTTGTTGAACAAAGATATTAGAACTGTAAAGTGGAATGGATTACCTCTTCATGAAACCAGCTCTGCTATTGTAAAAGAAACCCTGAACGGTGATTTCACCTTATCTATTCGCTATCCAATTACCGATTCTGGTATCTATAAACAAATAAAAGAGGATATGCTTATCAAGGCTCCTGTGCCTGTCTTAGGATTCCAGTTATTTCGTATTAAAAAACCAATTGAAAACGATGATAGTTTGGATATAACCGCCTACCATATTTCAGATGATATTATGCAACGGTCTATCGAACCAATTAGTGTTCTTAATCTTACTTGTGGTATGGCCTTATCCCAAATGGTTCAAAATACTAAGACCAATCTTGGTGATTTTTCATTTACGAGTGATGTTACAGATCGCCGTACTTTCAATACAAATGAAGTAAAGACACTCTATGCTGTCTTAATGGATGGTGCCCATTCTATCATAGGAACTTGGGAAGGGGAGTTGATTCGTGACAATTTGGCTCTGACAATCAAGAAGAATAGAGGTGAAAATAGGGGTGTTGTCATAACAACACATAAGAATCTAAAGTCTTACAAGAGAACCAAATCAACTCAATCAATCATTACTCGTATTCATGCAAAATCAACATTTAAACCAGATGGAAAAGATAAAGACCAGACAATTAAAATTACTGTCGATAGTCCTCTAATCACTTTCTATCCATATATCAATGAAAAAGAGTACGAAAATAATACTCTTAAAAGCATTGAGGAATTAAGGAAGTGGGCTGAGGCTAAGTTTAAGAATGAAGGAATTGATAAGTTATCGGATGCTATTACGATTGAAGCCTATGAACTCGATGGGCAGGTTGTACATTTAGGGGATACCGTAAATATCAAGAGTTTGAAACATGGGATCGATATTCCCAAAAAGGCAGTTGCTTATGAATTTGATGCACTGACACAAGAATATATCTCGATTACTTTTGATGATAAACCAATGGTAGGTGCTTCAACTTCAAATAGTGCAATTTCAACTGTCGCAAATGAAATTTTAGACTCTGGTTTCACATTACAAGAAGTCGCAATTGAAAAAGCTTTGAGAAATGCGAACACAGCATTTGATGCCGAATTCACTAAACAAAAAGAATCAATTCTAGATGATATTGAAAAAGTCAAAGCTAGTGCAGAAGTTTACGCAGATGGTATTCGTCAAGAGATTGAAGGAAAGATTGCTGATGTTGATTCTAAAGTTCTATCTAATGAATTACTTAATGAAAATAGATACAACGATGTATTGGCTAAAGCAAATAGTAGTAGAGATTTAGCTAATCATGCCTTAGAGGTCAGTAAAGAAGTTAAAGAAACTACTAATACAGTACTAACAGATACCTTAAATTATAAAAAAGAAGCTATTGCTGAAGCAAACCGTTTAGTTGAACTCAGCAAGAATAGCTTATTGAATCAAATTACAACGGTAGAATCTTCAATTGATAAGCTTACGGGTGTTATTACTAACAAGGTTTCAAAGACAGACTTTGATGCTATCAAAAATACCGTAGAGCAACAACGAACGGAAATATCACAAGCCAAGGATAAAATAAATCTAAAAGCTGAAAAGACCTATGTAGAAAATATTAAACAAACAGCTAACGAAGCACTCCAAAGAATATCAGAGAACGCATTAGCAATATCTAAAACTAAAGCTGATTTACAAGTTGCTGCCGATGCTATAAAGACTAAAGTATCACAAACAGATTTTAATCAAACGACAAATCGACTTGCTACTACTGAAACAACAATTAAAATCCAAGCAGGTGAAATAGCCAAACGATTGACCAGTAGTCAGGTAGAATCCATTATCAATTTAAAAGGATTTCAAACTAAATCGGATGTTGATAAAAATATTTTAGATAGAGGTTATGTGACGAACTCTAGCGTGCAAAATTTAGTTAGAGAAACATCCAATAGTTTTAGTCGGACTATTAGTGAAACTAAATCATTAATACCAACTAGTGTTTCTCATCGAAACTTAGCATCTGGTTCGAGTGATAGTTGGACTTCATACAAAGAAATAAACTCGAAACTCAATTGGATTCAAACAATAGGTAAAGTTCCTTATGGTGATTCGACTGGCATTTATGCAGGGACAAAAATCAATCTATTTGTTTATATTTCTGTCGATAATGTTGTTTTAGATTCAACTGTTACTCCTAGAATTATTTTACAAGGTCCAGGCTATAAAAAATCAGATAATAGCGCTGTATGGAGTGTTCATTCCAATCCCTTTCATACCTCTTGGTCTAGCGTTTTAAAAACTGGTACAAACTACCATCTTATTAAAATTTCTCGGATCGTAACAGAAGAGATGTTCAATAATTTTAAAAACTTTGAATTACAATTTCGTATTGATGGAGCAAGTTCAGGTAAGTTTCATTGGAGAGCATTAATGATTACTACTGGAGATATTTTTCCAAATTATTGGACAAAGCCTATCGAAGATTTAACAACTGTAACGGCCTTTAACGAAGTAAAAGATACTCTAACTAGTCATACAAGAACTATTAGTGAACAAGGCAAAACAATTAGTCAGGTTGTACAAACATCCGAAGGACTGATTACAAGAGTCAGTGATTTAATTGATACCCAAAACTTAGTATACGATCCAACAAATTTTAGTAAATATAGAGAACGTGAACCGAATTCGAATTTAGTTATGACTGGAACTAATGAATATAAGCTACTAAGAATTGCTCAAAGTGGTAGGACAACAAATGGTTGGCGTGGTTTCCAAATGCCTCTTCATAGTCAAAAATTTGTTGCTGGTGAGAAACTTTCTTATAGGGTCAATTTATGGATAGATGTACTACCTGATGGAAAAGTTGGTTTTGAAATCAAATCAGGTAACTCAATAGGAGGTTTCACTATCAGTCCGACTAGAACAGGCGCAGCTCAAATTTTTACAGGAACTTTTACGATAAATAAAACCGTGACAAAAACAGATGATTTTGGGCTTCATATTTGGGTAGAAAAGAACGGCACTGTGGCAGTTGGCCAAATTTCAATTGTTCGAGGTAGTCAGCCACCTAAAAACTTTGTAGATAGTACATCCTTTCAACAAATTGCAACAGAAAGTCTTGTTCAGCAACATCAAGGTTCCTATTCGATTCAAAATTTAACTAATGCAGGCTCTTTAATTTCAGGTATTAATCTAGGCGCGAATGGAATCAATAGAATCATTGGTAAGGCAACTCATATCACTGGGGATACTTTAATTGATAGAGCAGTCATTAAATCAGGAATGATTGATAAATTAAAGACATCAAACTTTGAATCTGGGTCAGTAACTACTATGGTATTAGCGTCAAATTCAGTAACTGCAGATAAAATTGTCGTGGATCAAGCGTTTTTTAATAAGTTAGTTGCAAATGAAGCTTATTTACGACAGTTGTTTGCAAAGAATGCTTTTATCAATAGTGTACAAAGTGTTAGAATCGATGCTAGTCAAATAAAGTCAGGCTTACTAAGTGGTGATAGAATCCAAGGTGGGACAATAACCGGAACCACAATTTCTGGAGGATTATTAACTGGAGAAACAAAAATTAAGTTAGGTGCTTATGGTTCATTTGACACTATTAACGGTGGGTTACAGATTAATGTTCCTCGTCAGTTTAATTCTAAAGATGGTTTAGGTGTACAATTTATAGGTTCTTATGGCCGAGGGGACAATGTTCCTTACGGCTTATTTATTTACAAAGATTCAGATTTTACTACTGGAAACACTGCAAGTGATAGTGATGATTTTCTATTGACGGTCGAAGGATACATTAAGGCAAAAGGAATTGGCTGGTTGAAGTACGGTAAAAGCAGCATTAATGGCTCAACTACAGGAACTATTAGTTATTGGAATTCTAATAATGTATCTCTAGACTTTGGTGGATCAGGAAATGATATTTACTACTCATATAACGGAAATGCTTATAGCTTATGGCAAATTGTTAACCAACATTTTTCTGATAAAAACTTGAAAGAGAATATAGGCTTATCTAATTATAAAGCACTTGATTTTATCAAAAGATTCCAATTTAAAGAGTATGACTGGAAGAAAATAGGGAATCGGATTCAAAAGGCTCATACCAAAATTGGACTCATCGCTCAAGATGTTCAACAAATTGATTCGTCACTGGTGTATGAAAATGGTGGTTTTCTGAATCTTGATAATACAAGATTAACGAATATCGCTTTAAAAGGGATTCAAGAGTTAATACTTGATATTCGAAAATTAAATAAACGATTGGAGATGTTAGAAGATGAACACAGATTTAATCCATCAATTAGCAGTTGACTCATTGACTAAAAAGTTGGCGCAAGCTGAAAGTCAAGCATCTCAGAGCGAGGCACTTTACTTAGTTGCTGCGAGTGAACTACAGTTGATGAAAGATGTATTAGATTATGACTCAGACCTCAAGGATTTATTTGAGGAAGTAAAAACTAAAAGAGAGAAAGGAGAAAGTTAATGGCATTAGAAATTACTAAAACAACACGTTTGGTTGGAAATTTGAAGATTGGGGATGAAATAGTTAAGCAGTATACTGTTGATGTCGATGAACATGGTGTTTCTACAGTATCTGAGTTTCTCTATCATTCAGAGCTCTATGCGGAGCATCGTCTCGAAATGAGAAACCAAGAAAAATTGTTCCGTGATAAACGATATGAATTAGAAGATGCTGTTTTAGCTGAAATTGAGTCAAATAAAAAAGAACTATAGGGAGTATTAAAAATGGATATTGAATTGTTTAATTTTTTAAGAAAGCTCATCGAAACAGAAGATGGGCTTATTTTGTATGCGTTAGCGTTAATTGTCATCATGGAAATTGTAGACTTTGCATCAGGCACATTTGCTGCCATTGTAAATCCTGATGTTGAGTATAAGAGTAGAATTGGAATCAATGGATTAATTCGTAAAGTCTTAGGGATTTTTATGTTACTGTTATTGATTCCGATGTCTGTTTTGTTGCCTGAAAAAACTGGATTTATGTTTCTGTATTCGATTTATATCGGATACCTAGTTTTTACTTTCCAATCACTAATTGAGAACTATCAAAAAGTAAAAGGGAATATTTTGCTTTTTAAACCAATTTTAAAAGCTTTTGAACATCTAACTGAAGAAAAGTCTAACGATGATAAGGAGGATAATCATGGAAATTGATAAAAGTAGATTACGAACAAATCTTCCTCAAATTGGGGAACAACCCTATCGACAGATTCATGCTCACTCAACAGGAAATCCTAACTCTACGGCACAAAATGAAGCGGATTACCATATGCGTCGTCCAGTTGAGTCAGGATTCTTCTCTCATGTGGTAGGGAATGGTCGTATCATGCAAACATGGTTAGTCGACCGAGGTGCCTATGATGTTGGTGGCGGATGGAATGTTGAAGGTTACGCTCAAGTTGAACTGATAGAAAGTCATGAATCTAAAGAAGAATTCATGAGAGATTATCGACTTTATGTCAAGCTATTACGTGAGTTAGCTGACGAGGCTGGAATCCCTAAAACTCTAGATTCTAGTAGTCTTGCTGGGATTAAAACTCATCAATTTTGTACATACAACCAACCAAATAATGGAAGTGACCATGTAGATCCCTATCCATACCTTGCAAAATGGGGCATTAGTAGAGAACAGTTTAAGAAAGATATTGAATCTGGTCTAACTGAAGGAAACTGGAAACGAAACGAAGTTGGCTGGTGGTGGGAAGAATCAGATGGCTCTTATCCAAAATCTCAATGGAAAAATATCAAAGGAGAATGGTTCTACTTTGATAATAGAGGCTACTGTTTCATCAATAAATGGTTCAATGATGGTAAAGATTGGTTTTATTTTGATAAGCGCGGTGCCATGGTTACTGGTTGGATGCATATCGATCATAGGTGGTATTACTTTAAGTCGGATGGTCGAATGGCTAAAGGTTGGGTAAAATATCGTGAAACTTGGTATTACTTAGATGAAAAAGATGGAGATATGAAATCTAAGCAATTTATTAAATCAGGAAATGGCTGGTATTATCTCAAGGCCGATGGTTCGCTATCAGTAAAACCAGAATTTACGATTGAACCTGATGGTATGATTACTACTAATTAAGAGTTTGCAAATGCTACTATTAAAATAGATCTTTAAAAAAATAAACCACCGAAGTTGGTGGCTCATGTGGTATAATATCTATTGTAGAAAAGTGAAGACGGTGGCTCCTTGTACCGAAAGAGAGGTGATGCCTATGGGTAATTCATCAAAATCTGACGGAAAGGAGGAGCGTGTTTGAGCTCATTTGAAGTCGTTCAGACCATCTTTGGCTTTGGTACTTTTACCATTGCTTTGATTGGTTTGTGCTATAAAATCTTCAAGGACGATGACAAAAAGAAATAACCCGTCCCCACTTTTGACCGAGTTGTTGGACGAGTTATAGTCTGATAATAGAGAGTCACCGTCTTTTTAACGGTTCTACATGGAGCTGAGTTGGCGCTCAGCTCTTTTTCTACGTTTATTATAACATATTGCGATTAAATTTCAAATAAAAAATCTAAGCCTGGTGAAATACATCAGGCTTTTTCTTTTTGATTTTTTCTTAAAACCGGAAAAAACTATCTTGAAATTACCTATTAAGGTAAGAGGGATATAAAGACATTTTATTAAAGAACAGGGTTGCTGATTACTTGACTAATATATCGTTTAGAGGGATATATAGTGTATAAAAACTTCTTGTAGGAGGAAAAATGAATATAAGAACAATTGAAGCAAAGAATAACAAAAGAAAAAAGAGAATTTGTGCATATGTTCGAGTTTCTACAACCAACGGAAGTCAACTTGATTCGCTAGAGAACCAAAAAGTCTATTTTGAAAAGTTATATGCTGAACGTGAAGATGTTGATTTTTTGGGTGTTTTTTGTGACAAAGGAATTTCAGGTTCAAAGTATGATAGACCTGATTTTCAAACTATGTTAGATGCTTGTAGAAAAGGACAAATTGATGTTATCCATACTAAGTCAATATCAAGGTTTGCAAGAGATCTCATCAATGTTCTTGAAATAAGTCGAGAATTAAAAACTCTTGGTATTGATATCTTTTTTGAAGAGCAGAATATCCACACTTTATCAAATGAAGGTGAGGTTGTCTTGACTGTGTTAGCAAGTTTGGCTGAGGAAGAGTTACAAAGCATGAGCGGAAACCAACGATGGAGTTTTCGTAGAAAGTTCCAGAAGGGAGAATTACTCATTAATGCTAAACGGTTTTTAGGGTATGATTTAAACGAAAAAGGTGAACTTGTTATAAACAAAGCAGAAGCGCAAATAGTAAGAACCATCTTTTATAGTTATTTAGAAGGAATGGGTACACATAGGATTGCTAAAAAACTTAATGAGGGCAAGATTCCAACTGTAACAGGAAAGAAATGGTATGACAGCACAATTCGTAATATTTTAAAAAACGAAAAATACAAAGGCTCTTTACTACTTCAAAAATACTTTCATGACGGTGTAAACGGTCCAAAGAAATTAAATCAAGGACAGGTTGAACAATACTATATCGAAGATAATCATGAAGGAATTGTATCCAAGGAAATATGGGAGAGGGTTCAGGTAAAAATGAAAAGCCGTTCTCGAATTCAAGGTACAAATAAAACCTATAAATTTTCCAGAATGTTAAAATGCCAATATTGTGGTTCAACATTAAAAAGACAGGTATCTTATAAGAAAAAGATTGTTTGGTGTTGTTCCAAATATATCAAAGAAGGAAAAAATTCCTGTAAAGGTATGAGAGTCCCTGAAAGGGATATTGAAGATTGGAAACTAAGTTCACCAGTAATTGTGTTAGAAAGGATTGAAGATGGAGAAAAACATTACAGTTATACCGGCCAAAAAGGTACATCAAACAGTCATATCTCAAATTCAGAAAAAAATCAGAGTAGCCGCTTATTGTCGAGTGTCTACAGACCAAGACGAACAGCTATCAAGCTATGAGAATCAGGTTAATTATTACCGTGAATACATCTTAAAACATGAAGATTATGTGTTAGTAGACATCTATGCGGATGAAGGAATCTCCGCAACTAATACAAAAAAACGTGATGCTTTTAACCGACTAATACAAGATTGTAGAGGCGGTAAGGTGGATAGAATTTTAGTTAAATCTATTAGTAGATTTGCCAGAAATACATTGGACTGCATCAAATATGTAAGAGAACTGAAAGAACTAGGCATTGGAGTAACGTTTGAAAAAGAGAATATTGATAGTCTAGATTCAAAAGGAGAAGTACTACTTACTATTCTATCGTCACTCGCACAGGATGAATCGAGATCCATTTCAGAAAACTCAACTTGGGGAATTCGTAAGAAATTTGAGCGTGGTGTAGTTCAGGTAAACACTACAAACTTTATGGGATATGACAAAGATGAAAAAGGAAATCTCATTATAAACCATGAACAAGCTAATATCGTAAGGTATATATTTGATAGATTTCTAGAAGGATACAGTCCAGAATTTATTTCCAAAGAGTTAAGAGAACAGGAAATACCAGGTTGCACAGGTAAAGCAAAGTGGTGTCCAAGTGCTATATGGAAAATGCTTCAAAATGAAAAATACAAGGGTGATGCTTTGCTTCAGAAAACCTATACAGTTGATTTCCTGACGAAGAAAAGAATTGATAATGATGGACAAGTTAATCAATACTATATCGAGAACAATCATGAACCAATCTTAGATAGAGAGAAGTGGGAGATTGTTCAGTTAGAAATAGCAAGAAGAAAGAAATTTAGAGAACAGCATAAGCTCCAATTTTATATCATGCAGAAAGAAAACAATCCCTTTACAACAAAAGTATTTTGTGCCGAATGTGGTTCAGCATTTGGTAGAAAAAATTGGACTACAAGTCGAGGTAAACGTAAGGTATGGCAGTGTAATAATCGATATAGGATTAAAGGCCAGATTGGATGTTTAAACAATCATATTGATGAGGAAATGCTTGAAAAAGCCTTTATGAAAGCAGTTGGACAGCTACAAAAACATAGATCTGATGTTGTAGCTAAGTGGCAAAAGCTTGAGCAAGGAACAAATCTTCTCTATAAGCACTATTCCAAGCAGATGTATCAGATACTAGATTTAGATAAATTTGATGGAGTTATCATGAATCAAGTTCTCGACCGCATCAGTATTTCAGAAGCTGGACATATTGTAGTAACTTTCCTTGAAGGAACTGAGGTAGAATTATAAGAGACTGTGACTGGGAAGTTGCAGTCTTTTTAGGGGGTTAATGGTATAATGAGATTATAAATGTGGATATTGTTTAGATTCTCTGGAGGACACATAATGTTGAATTTAGTAAAAGGTCACCAAGTTAGCTTGGTAGAAAACCTGTTTGAAGCATTTACAAAGTTAACTGAACATCATTTGATGGCGAATGTACACGCAGAAAAAATATTAGAGGTTTTTCAACACTTTATTGCGATTCATGACGAGCCCTTGTTTTTTATTTTGGAATTGCCTGTTAGTATTGATAGAGAAAAAGTGATAGCAAAGAATATTATCAAGGAATCCCATAAGGATGTTTATTATATTGATGGTTGTTCAAGAGAGGAATGCCTAGTACTGTTGATTAGATACGGTGATTTGCTTATTAATGATGGATTAAGTAAGTTTGGATTTGGTGGGCATAAAAGTCATGATGAGATTATGCTTGATAGCTATAATGTTGTGACAATTTATAGTGAAGAACTATCGAAATTTAATGACTTTTTTGAACCTCATAATATTCAATTTGTAGAAGAACTAGTGACTGCTTGGAAAACTTTTTCTAAGACCTCGCCAGGAATCTCTGAAATCTATGAAAGTAATGAAAAAACTGTTTATGATTTGCCTGAAGAATTAGCTGAATGGGGAATATATTTAGCTGAAACTCGAACGGAATAGGTATAGTTATAGATTAGAAAGAGAATATTTCAATTTCTCTAATACACGAAATTTAACTTGAGTCAATTTATAGAAGGAAAAGTTAGATATAAGAACATGTTGAGGTTTTGGGACTACTGGAGAGAAAAAGATATAGTCTACCGTTTCAGGGTTTACAAAAGGCTTGATATTAAACCTTTTTTGAATTTTGAGTGAAGTATAAATCTAACAGTCTGAGTTGAGATAGTATTATTGATAGCAGTAATGTCTGAAATTTATTTCCACATACTCAGTGGAGGTTCAAAATGTTCCTGCATGTGAGGTGTCTGTGGGAATAGTTTTGGCCCCCCTTTTTTATTTTCAGATATCACTATGATGGTTTGTGGAACTATTTTTCTTATATGGTAGGATAGGTATCAGAGTGAGTAGAATACCCTATAGGTATGTGTTTGTTTCCATAGACTAGGAGGTAATGGGAATAAACATACCCACCTAGCTATGGGGATTTCTCATAGCTTTTTTACTTTCTTCCTTGACAATTGAGCAACTGTTCAACTATAATGGTAATAGTTGAACAGTTGCTCAACTATTATCGATTATTGAGGTATAAGATGTCATTTTTTTCATCTCTATCACCAGTAATGCAAGCTTTATTAGCTGGCTTATTCACCTGTTTTGTACCATTATCGGTGCTAGTTTGGTCTTTTTTGTCAAAACCATTCATCAAAAATTCATGGATATGATGATGGGCTTGGCAGCGGGTATTATGACGGCAGCTGCAGTCTGGTCTTTGCTTGTCCTTTCATTTGGCTATAGCCAGTCAATGGCTGCAAACAGATTTTACTGGTTGCCGACGGCTGTTGGTTTTTATTGTCGGGGGCTTAATTATCCGCTTTATTGATTATTTGGTTCCCCACCTGCATTTGAATCAACAGATGAGTGATAAGGAAGGGATTTTGAATCCCCAAAGACCCTTATCAAAGACCATGCTGCTTTATCTGGCGGTAGTGATTCATAATATACCAGAGGGCTTAGCAGTTGGTGTGGCAAATGCCACAACTGGACTTTCCTTTACGTGGATGAGTGCCCTTGGATTAGCCTTGTGAATTGGTATCCAAAATATTCCAGAAGGCTCTGCCTTGTCCTTGCCGCTACGGGCAGAAGGGCGAAGTAGGAAATCAGCTTTCTACTATGGCGCCATGTCAGCGATTGTTGAGCCGATTGCAGTTGTTTTAGGGGCCTATGCTGTTATGTCTATGCCCCAGCTACTACCTTATGCTCTCTCATTTGCGGCAGGAGCCATGATTTATGTTGTAGTGGAAAAACTTGTGCCAGGTGCTCAAGAACACAAGAATACCGATATTGCAACAGGTGAATTTATGGACGGATTTCTAATTATGATGTTACTTGATACAACTTTAGGATAGGAGGAATACAAAATATGTCACAGTGTTTAACAGCTTGTAATCCAGATTTAATTCAAGGGGTCCATGAGACGGAGTTTGATACCGATACATTGCTAAATATGTCCAATTTTTTTAAGGCGATTTCTGATCCAACTCGTTTGCGGATTTTACAAGCAGTACGGCAAAATCCAATTTGTGTCGGAGACTTAGCGATTGCGTTACAGATGACCAAGTCTGCTATTTCTCACCAACTACACTATCTGCGGGACTGCCAATTGGTCAAGGGGGAGAAAAAAGGAAAGATGACCTATTATGAACTTGCGGATAATCATGTCGCATCAGTCTTGTCTTTGACACTGAAGCATTTGAAGAAGGAAAAACATGAAGAAAGAGTATGTACTTCGGGGAATTGACTGTGGCAATTGTGCTGCTAAGATTGAACGTGCTGTCAATCAATTGGAGCAGGTAGAATCTGCCACTGTCAATCTGATAGCTCAAAAGCTGACTTTGGAAACAAAAAGCGAAGATGGGATAGATAAGGAAATTATTGACTTAGTAGATGCTATTGAACCTGGAATCGAAGTGATCAGTGATAAAAAGGAAGAGGCACTTCCAGAAAAACGAGATTGGGCGAAAGAGCTGCTACTTGCTGTTACGATTCTATTTGCCTTCGGCTTTTTCCTGCCAGAGGAGTATTTCTGGATTCGTCTGGTCTATTATCTGACCCTATATATCATTATCGGTCATAAGGTTCTTATCAAGATGGTTCAAAATATTCAACGTGGCAATATTTTTGATGAAAACTTTTTGATGAGTATCGCGACCTTAGGAGCCTTTCTCTTGGGAGAATTTCCAGAGGCAGTAGCCGTCATGCTTTTTTATCAGATTGGGGAGTATTTCCAAGACAAGGCCACCTCTCAATCTCGTCAGTCCATTGCACAATTGATGGATATTCGGTCGGATAAGGCTTGGAGACTAGAGGGGGGAGAAGCCGTTCAAGTAGACCCTGAAACAGTAAGGGTTGCGGACCATATTTTAGTTAAGCCTGGGGAGAAGGTGCCCCTAGATGGTCTGGTCAGAAAAGGTCGTTCTATTCTGGATACGTCAGCCTTGACAGGAGAATCACTGCCTAGGGAAATTGGCGTTGGTGAGGACATTACAAGTGGTGTGATCAATTTGACTAGTCCATTGGTAATTGAAGTGAGAAAGACTTTTTCGCAATCAACGGTCAACAAAATTTTGGAATTAGTTGAAAATGCAAGCAATAAAAAAGCGGAGACGGAACGGATGATCACACGTTTTTCGCGTGTGTATACACCAGTGGTTGTCGGAATCGCTTTTCTGCTTGCAAGCCTGCCTCCCTTGCTTGGTTTAGGGGAGTGGTCGACTTGGCTTTATCGGGCACTTACCTTTTTAGTCATTTCTTGCCCTTGTGCTCTTGCGGTTTCGGTACCAATGAGTTTCTTTGGCGGGCTAGGGGGAGCATCTAAATTAGGTGTCTTAGTGAAAGGTGGGAATTATTTAGAGGCTCTTGCCAAGTTGGATACGGTCGTATTTGATAAGACGGGGACAATTACAAAAGGTATCTTTGCGGTAGATACCGTTGTCAACGCAGAAGGTATCGAGGATAATATTCTGTACCTCGCTGCCCATTTGGAAAGCTATTCCAATCATCCAATCGCAAACTCGATTCGAACAGCCTATGGACAGGAAGTGGACGAGAATAGGGTGAGTCAGATTACCGAGCTACCAGGGCAGGGCATGTCCGGTAGGATAGATGGCAGACAGCTCTATCTTGGGAATGCTAGATTAATGGAAGTTCAAGGGATTGCTTATCCAGCTATTGACAGCACAGGAACAGTTCTCTATTTGGCAGAGGACAGTCACTTTTTAGGCTATTTCCTTATCACAGACCAAGTGAAGGAGACGAGCATCGAGGCCTTGAAGGATTTACAGGCGGTCGGAATTAAAAAAACGGTTCTCCTTTCAGGTGATCGTCAGGCAGTGGTTGATGAATTTGCACAGCAATTTGCCTTCAATGATGCATTTGGAGATTGCTTGCCTCAGGATAAGGTGAGTACATTTGAGGAAATTCTGACTCAGTCTCAGCAGGCTGTTGCCTTTGTTGGAGATGGAGTGAATGATGCACCGGTTCTTGCTAGGGCAGATGTTGGTATTGCTATGGGAGGGCTAGGTTCGGACGCAGCCATTGAATCAGCAGATGTTGTACTGATGGATGATGACCTTGGAAAACTTCCTCAAGTCATTCGACTGGCTAAAAAGACAGTCAGAATAGCTCGGCAAAACATGACCTTGGCTATTGTAGTTAAACTAATTTTCTTGGTTCTAAGTGGATTGGGAATTTCTAATATGTGGGAGGCAATCTTTGCAGATGTTGGTGTAACGCTACTGGCAGTATGGAATGCATTGAGGACCTTGAGGATAGATACCTCCACTTTGTCAAAGTAAGTGAACAAACAGAGCGATATACAAGTTTTTGTATAATCGCTTTTTTAAACTATGATATGGGCTTTAACGATTTTAACCTAAATCTAGTAACCGTTGAACGTGCATCAATAGAACACACTATGACCATCAACAAGAACTACGTTACTTTCATTAAGGGTATTTTCTGGTAAATTTCAAAAATAAAACCTTGATTTTGCGCCATTTCTTTTTTTCCTTCCCGAAGGCGCGGGAGTACACCCCTTTTGTTAAGGATTTATCCCTTTTTAAATAAAAATAATACAAGTAGGACACTTCTAAAAGTGATCTACTTTTTTTAAATATTTTCATTCTAAAGTTTAATTTTAAACAACAACTCTATCACTTTCGTTATATAATATAGATGTTGACTAACTCCACACGTCGAGTGTGTGAGTTATTTAGAGAAACGTAGTTAATCCTCAAAAGGTTCCCTGAACCTTTTGAGTCCCACAGACGTATCATGTTGAATGTGTCAGTTTGTTAGTGAAATGTAGCTAATCCTCTCGCTTTCTCATTTTAGGGTGAGAGGCTTCAAAGCTCCACTGGAGCTTTGAACTCCCCAAACTTTTTGAGTTCCATAGATGCATCATGTTGAGGCGGTATCACTGCTTGTACGAGCTGAGGCATCAGCGAAGTAGAAGTAGATGCTCCGCCCGTGGGATAGGACTCGTAGAATGAGGAGGGAAACCGACGAAATGATACGGTAAGTCCGAACCGCTGAGTGCATGGCTCTGCTCTTCCAATCTGAGACAGTCGAAAAGTAGAAGGGGATGGTATTGGTATCAATCAATGAGTAACAAAGTAACAGCATGATTCGAAACATTTGCTTGTAATTTGCGGAGGAACATCAATATGGATGGAATAACAAAAGATTCTATAAAAACGGCTAAACTAATAAAACAATTATGGCCCCAATTGACCGATAAAGAAGCTTTTGATGAAGTAAAAAAATATACGAATGGCAAAAATACTGCAATCTTTACTGAAGTTGAAGGTGACACAATTGTAGGTCTAGCACTATGTTCACTTAGATTTGATTATGTTGAAGGTTGTAAATATAGTCCTGTTGGATTCTTAGAAGGGATTATTGTCGACGAGGAATATCGTTTAAAGGATATTGCTAAAAATCTCTGTACAAAATGTGAGGAATGGGCGAAAAATAAAGGATGTAAGGAATTTGCAAGTGACTGTACTTTAACGAATACGGATTCTATAAGATTTCATCTCAATATTGGATTTCAGGAGGCAAATAGAATTATTCATTTTAAGAAAAAATTATAATTTAGAAACGTGAATAAACTTGTTTAAATTTTATGTCTCTTTAGAAAGTGTGTTAACTTGAAAGAACAAATTTTTTTGATGGGTGGGAATCCCCCAATAACGAAATATAGCATTGTTGATAAAATTGTATTATCAAGCAAGATTGAAAGAATTGTTATTTTTACAGTTTTTCGAGATAATTGGCAACCCTATATGAAAAAGTACACGGAAGTTTTCCAAAGTCAATTTCCTAATCTAAACACTGATTACTTACTTTTGGACACTGAGCAGATTGATTTTGATAGCTATTTAGATGCTGATCTAATCATCATTGGTGGAGGAAATACGGAAAAATATATAGCTACTTATGTCAATCAGGAGTTCAAAAATTATATCGATCATATGCTTAATAAAGGGGCAAAAGTTATAGGGTTTTCTGCAGGAGCCCTATTATTAGGAGAAAAAGTCTATGTCTCACCTAATGATAATTCAGATCATCAGATAAAGATAAAAAATGGATTAGGAGTCTTTAGTCAGTTTTTAATTAGTGTCCATTATGATTCATGGAATGATAAAGCAAATAAGGATAGAGCTGAAGAACTTGTTGATGTTCCCATAATTCCACTAAATGATCATTCATGTCTTGTATTGGATAAACTTGGAAATATCATAGAGAAAATTGACTAGTTTTAATCATGCGAATCTGAATCTACGAAACTAAAGTATTGACGAAATGAATAATGAAAAGCCTTGATTGTAAGGCTTTTTTGTGTTTTTATGATAGAATATAGGTAGTTATAATCGAGAGCAACTAAGAAGTAGTAAAAATATTATTCATAAAATAATCAAGATTAGGAAGAAAAAAATGACAGAAATTGATAAAAGGAATTTAAAAAATTATCTTTGTTTTACATTTGGAATTACTTATATATCTTGGGGGCTTCTTGCCATATTTACACAATCTTATATTTTGGGATTAGAGACATTTATAGGAAGAATATTACATATAGTTGGTGCACTTGGACCAGCTATTGCAAGTGGCTTTTATTTGAAAAGGAATAATATAAAATTTAAACATTTTGTATTTACTAAAAGAAAAAGTAGTAGTATTTATTTCATTATTCATTTGTTAGCAATTTTGATACTATTCTCTTTATCTTCCTTAGAATTAAATGAAGTATCAATTTATCTGATGCCATTATTCTTTATACAACTAATTTTTTTTGGTGGTGGACATGAAGAATTAGGATGGAGAGGAATATTACAACCATTACTTGATAAAAAATATACTTATTGGCAATCTAATTTGATTGTAGGATCAATTTGGGGAATATGGCATCTGCCTTTATGGTTTATAGTTGGAGAAAGTCATCAAGGATTTCCTTTTATTTTATTTTTTATATATACATTATTTTTAAGTTTTGTTTTAGGGCTTCTTTACCGTCAAACGAAATCTGTGGGATACTGTATATTATTTCATGCGTTCGCAAATTTGTTAAATCTCTATTTTGTGTTAAAAATTAATCTTATTTTTATTATCATTTTTATTGGTTATTTGATTTATACTATATTGGCGAGTAATAGAATTAGTAAGGAAACAACATTTTAAAATTTAGATCAGGATATCCATTATTGAAAGTAACGTGTGGTCATTCTAGATAATCAATGTTAGAGACTTTTCTATTTGATGAGACATCACTGCTTGTACGAGCTGATTAAACATGGGTGTAGCTAGTGAAAGTTCTACAGTAAGGAGTTTAAACATGAAATTCCATGAATTTGGTGATAAGAATTTGCCTCCTATTTTACTGATACATGGTGGTGGAAGTTCTTGGTGGAATTATCTTCGTCAAGCACGAATCTTGTCAGAAGAATATCGTATAATTCTACCCACTTTGAATGGCCACGGCGAGGAATATCAACTTGATTATGTTTCTACTGAAGATTCTGCTTTGGAGATTCTAGACTATATCAAAGCAAACTGTGGTGGGAAATTGTTTGCAATCGGTGGTGTTTCACTTGGTGGTCAAATTGCCATAGAGCTTTTGTCTTTAGACAGTGAAATTGCTGAGAAGGCCATCATAGATGGAAGCCTCTGTATTCCTCAACCAAGGTTAGCTAAAATCAGCATCTTTCTAGTGTCTCTATTTGGTAAACTGATGTTCAATAAATTCTCTTGCAAACTTCAGTTAAGCATGATGAACAAACTTTATCCTAAACTGGCTTTTCCAGAGGAAATAAAAGCTTATTATTTAGAGGATTTGCCAAGGACGCCTGTCGAAACATTGGTGACCATTTACAAAAACTATATGGGATGTTACAAGCTGAAAGATATGATTTCTGCTAGCAAGGCTCAGGTTCTGTATATCTATGGTGAAAAAGAATTGAACTGTGTGAAAGAATCAGCGAAATTATTTCATCAGCTACATTCAAATACAATTTTGTATGAAGCAAAGGGCTATAACCACGGCTATTTATCAACTTACCTACCTTATGAGTGGATTGATTTGGTGGTGCCATTTTTAAAGAGTGATTCATCGGAAACGTGTAACGAATCGGATATGCCATAAGGAGGAATACCATGCTAGGAGCAATTATTGGAGATATTGTAGGTTCAGTTTACGAATGGAACAATATCAAAACGAAGGATTTTTCTTTATTTCGTGAGGATTGTCTTTTCACTGATGATACGGTAAGTCCGAACCGCTGAGTGTGTGAGTTTGTTAGTGAAACGTTGCTAATCCTCAAAATAAAGAAGCCAAAATTCCATTATTTTGAGATGAAAACCTAAACTGTTTTTAAGGAGGTGTTATATTGATAGAGAGTAGACCTGAGTTTGATAAAATCATATCCTTTGATGAATTTAATAAATACTATTGGTATCGGGATGAACTTTCACGGATATGCAAGTCATTAGGGCTTGAATATAGAGGTACAAAACAAGAACTCAATGATATTATTGAGCAGTACTTCAAGGGGAATTTGATTAAAAAATCATCAATAAAAAGCAAGAAGAAACAAGTAGAAGTCGTTACTTTAGATACGCCCTTACTTGAATGCGGGTTCTCCTTTAACGCACACTTTAGAGAATATTTCTCAACTTTAACAGGTGTTTCCCCCTTTAAATTTACTGCTGATATGGCGACAGCTTGGAGAAAAGTAAAAAGAGAACATGATTTGAGTTTTAAAATCCAAGATATGCTAAAAGTTTATTATGGAAATTCAGATTATGCTAAGTATAACCATTCGGTTTGTCAATGGAACCAATTTTTAAAGGACTTCTGTGCAGACGAAAATAGTCACAATTACTCGAATAAACTAAAAGTAGCTTCCATCCTTTGGAAAGAAGTTAGAAATTCAAAAAATGAAAAAATATATTCAAAAAATCTTTTGACAAAATATGTTGATAAAATAAAAGACTATTGTAAGTAGAAACGCCATCTCACTTGGTGGCAGAGGCAACTTATGGTATTCCTTATTGGATAAAGGATAAAGCTTATTCTGATTTGGATGAATCCTTAAAGGATGTAATTAGGTGATGGGAGAATAGAATAAAATTATATTAATCTCCGGTACGTCTGATTTCTATTTTTTGAGGTTTCATTATATAATAGCATTATATGTAATGACTGATGTAGTTACACTAACATTTCTATTTAAAAATTAAGGAGTATTATCAATGAAAAAAGCAATGTTAATTATCAACCCTACCTCTGGTGGGGAAAAGGCCTTGGATTATAAGGTTAAGCTGGAGAATAAGGCCAAAGATTATTTTGAGCACGTGGAAACCAAAATTACCGAAAAAGCGTTGGATGCAACAAATTTTGCTGAAGAAGCGTCTCGTGAGCAGTATGATGCAGTGGTGTGTTTTGGTGGAGATGGGACTGTCAATGAAGTCATTTCGGGTATTGCTGAGAGAGACTACGTTCCTAAGTTGGGTATTATCCCAGGCGGTACGGGTAATCTCATTACAAAACTGTTGGAAATCAATCAAGACATCGATGGCGCGATAGATGAACTCGATTTTAATTTAACCAACAAGATTGATATCGGTAAAGCAAATGATAACTATTTTGGTTATATCTTTAGTATCGGTTCTCTGCCTGAGGCGATTCACAATGTGGAGATCGAGGACAAGACAAAATTTGGTATTCTTGCCTATGCTGTAAATACCATGAAGTCTGTGATGACGGATCAGGTCTTTAACATTAAGATTGAGACAGAAAATGGAAATTATGTTGGTGAAGCTAGCCATGTTTTGGTTCTCTTGACCAATTACTTCGCTGATAAGAAAATCTTTGAAGAAAATAAAGATGGCTATGCCAATATTTTGATTCTAAAAGATGCATCTATATTCTCTAAATTATCCGTCATTCCAGATTTACTAAAAGGGGATGTTGTTGGCAATGATAATATTGAATATATCAGAGCGCGCAATATTAAGATCTCTTCAGATAGTGAATTGGAGTCAGATGTTGACGGCGATAAGTCGGATAACCTACCTGTAGAAATCAAAGTACTAGCTCAGCGAGTAGAAGTATTTTCAAAACCGAAAGAGTAGAAATTAAAAATTAGTTTATTTTTCACTGCGAAATCGAGTTTCATATCAATGATTGGAGGAGGAATGAATTCTCTATTTGATGAATTTCGAACAATTTGTTCTCATTTAAACCAAGTCGGAATCACACCTACGCTCATGGGGTCTTTGGGTTTTGAATACCGTTCAAATAAAGAATGGCAGCCGTCTGACATTGACATTCATGTCTCTGGAGATCCTAGAGGCTGGGAAGCGCCTGATCATCTCAGGATTTATGACTGGGACAAGATAATGAAAGTGATGAACCACTTAGGCTATACCTTGGTAGATATTCACGAGCACGAATTCCAAAAAGATGGCGTGAGCGTTGAATTTGGGAGTATCGATTCCTTACCTGATTTTGCAGGAGTATCTGAATCAGATATAGAGTTGATTCATCTCGAGGACATCACGTTTCGTGTTCCAAGTTTAGAACAGTATTTCAGTATATATAAAGCTTCTTCCCAAGATTCCTATCGAAATGACCACAATAACAATAAAGATTTTAAAAAGATAGATTGGCTGGAAAGGCATTTGTAAATCATCAATCAGAAAGTAGTAGGTATTAAGTCTTACTGCTTTTTTATATTCTCAAAAACAATCCACTCAAAACTACGGACTAGTCTTGAAAATAAAATTTTAAAGTAGTATACTAGAACAACAAAGGTGAAAGCGTTTGCGTTACAGATGAATGAAAGTAAATCAGGAGACAAAACAATGGAATTGACTGCCATTTACCATAGAACAGAGTCGGAGTATGCTTATCTTTATAAGGATAAGATAATGCACATTCGTATCCGGACTAAGAAAGATGATATTGAAAGCATCCATTTGCATTATGGTGATCCTTTTATCTTTTTAGAGGACCATTATGAAGTAAACAAGGAGATGGTCAAAGTAACTTCTGATGCCTTATTTGATTACTGGCAAGCAGAAGTTTCAGTGGGCTATGCGCGACTCCAGTATCTCTTTGAACTCAAGGATAAGCAAGGTCAGAGTATTTTCTATGGCGATAAGGGATGTGTTGAAAATACGCTAGAAAACCTTCATTATGAAGGAAATGGCTTTAAAATTCCGTATATCCATGAGATTGATGCTTGCCATGTTCCTGACTGGGTAGCAGAGATGGTATGGTACCAGATTTTCCCAGAACGCTTTGCTAATGGCAATCCTGAGATTTCACCTGAAGGTGCGCTAGCTTGGGATTCCTTTATCAAGCCAAAGACGAGCGATTTCTTTGGTGGTGATTTACAGGGCATTATTGACCATCTGGATTACTTGCAAGACTTAGGGATTACAGGTCTTTATCTCTGTCCGATTTTTGAATCCCCAAGCAATCACAAGTATAATACGACGGATTATTTCGAAATAGATCATCATTTTGGAGATAAGAAAATTTTTCGTAAACTGGTGGAGGAGGCCCATCAGAGAGGGATGAAAATCATGCTGGACGCTGTTTTCAATCATATCGGGGATCAGTCTCTGCAGTGGCAGGATGTTCTCAAGCATGGTGGAAAGTCGGAATATAAAGACTGGTTCCATGTTCAAGAATTTCCCGTGACCAAAGATAAGCTTGGAAATCCAAGAAAACTCCCTTATCATACCTTCGCTTTTGCCAGCTATATGCCCAAGCTCAATACGGCCAATCCTCAAGTGAGGGACTATTTGTTAAAAGTTGCGACCTACTGGATTGAAGAGTTTGATATTGATGCTTGGCGCCTGGATGTGGCCAATGAAGTAGACCATCAATTTTGGAGAGATTTCCGTAAGGCTGTCTTGGCTAAAAAGCCTGACCTTTATATTCTTGGAGAAGTCTGGCACACTTCTCAGCCTTGGCTAAATGGCGATGAATTCCACGCAGTCATGAATTACCCTCTCTCTGACAGTATCAAGGATTATTTCTTGCGAGGGGTTAAGAAGTCACCTCAATTTATCAATGAAATCAATAGCCAATCTATGTACTATAGACAACAGATTTCGGAAGTGATGTTCAATCTCTTGGATTCGCATGATACGGAGCGTATTTTGACTACTGCCAAGGAAGATGTTCAACTCGTTAAGTCGGCTCTTGCTTGCCTCTTTTTACAAAGGGGGACACCGTGTTTCTACTATGGAACCGAGTTGGAGTTAGGTGGAGGACCAGATCCAGATTGTCGTCGTGTCATGCCTTGGGACCGTGTTTCCGACAGTAATGACATGCTTCAATTCATGAAAAAATTGATTCAGCTTCGTAAGGAGGTTTCAGGCATTATCCAACATGGCACCTATAGCATAAAAGAAATCAAGCCGGACGTGCTATCTCTGGCATGGGATTATGATGGACAAAAAATCCAAGCTATTTTTAACCAATCAACTGAAAACTATCTTATAGATAGTGAGTCTGTAGCGCTAGCCAGTCATTGCCAAGTATTGGAACAGCAACTGGCGATTTTGCCTAAAGGTTTTGTGATTTTTTACTAGGGAGAAATTAAAAGTGAAAAGAAAATTCTAGTATAGAAAGCATTTTACAAACAGACTATTTGGTGTCTTGCTACAACTGATATATAATTTAACTTAGAGAGAATAGGAGGATTAATCAGATGGAATTAAAAGATTTTACAGAAAAAGAACAGGAAATGATTAAGAAAGGGCTGACTACGTCTAAGATTGGTGACAAGGAAACTGCTGAGAAAATTCTTGCGCTTGTCCCACAAGACTTGATTAAGCGCATCCCTTTTTTTGTCAGAAAACATGCTACAACACGTACTATTAAACGCATTTCAATTGAACACCCTGAACTCTACGCTGCAGCCCAAACAAGTGGTGAAATCCCAGAAAAAGAACGTGAAGAATTGCGTCAGATTATCACGACTATCTTTGAACAAAAGATGAATAAGCATAGTATTAATTAGAGAATGAAAATATATTTTATTGGCGGTTTGGGAAGTAATGTCTGTCATAGCAAGGATTTTCTTCAAGAGCTAGACTCGATTGCTTGTTTTATAAATCCATATGAAAAGTATTTTAGAGATGAAATAGAGTTGAAATCATGGTTTAAAAAGGAGATAGTTGGGGAAGAATCTATCTGTCTGATAGGCCATTCTCTCGGAGGAGATTTGGCTCGTTATTTCGCATCGGAATTTCAAGAAGTGAAAAAACTGATTCTTTTGGATGGTGGCTATTTAGATTTAGACAAGATTTTACCTTTAGATACAGAGTTAGAGGAAACCAAAAACTATATCAAGTCTCAAAACCTTTCTGACATAGATATTCTTATTTCTAAAGAAAAATCTGAAGCAAAGCATTGGTCAAAAAATATGGAAGAAGCTGTAATACATTCCTATCATTGGAATGTGCAGTATAATAGATATGAGTTAGCTATAAATTATGAAAATATAGAAACGTTACTACAGCTACGGAGAAAAATACAAGCGTTTAAGAGAAAAGTGGGAAATACCTTGTTTATTAGTCCTCGATATCCTAATGAAGTAGCATGGAGAGAAGAGGCTCTAAAAGAATTGCCAGACTATTTTGATACTATTTTTCTAGATAACTTTGGTCATGAGCTTTATACTCAAGCACCTAAAGAAATTGCTTCTTTTATTAATGAGTGGCTCTCTTATTCTTAGCGAACGATTGATTGAAGTATGATAATTAATATAAGATTACAGTCTACTCAGATTCAATAAAAATCGTACACCTGATGATTTGTCTGGTGAAGGAAATATTCCACAGTATAGTCAGACGGAATATATAGAAATAGGTTATAGAATTTGTAACCATAATAGATTTTAAATTTTAAGATGGAGGATTAAAGAGATGGGAAAAATTGAATGGGAAAATGCAAAGACGCGTTTAGATGGCTTGCTTGTCATTGATGAGTATCGAACAGATCCAAACAAGACCTGGCTTCGATTGATCGTTAAGACTGAGGAAAGCTATGGGATCCGTTACCTTATCGACAACGGTTCTGGTGATTCTCTAGATGTGATTTTCACTGATAAAATGATCCTTATAAAGGGCTTTGATCATGAAAGTAGTTTGAGTCAATTTGCTGCGGATGAGTGGAATCAAGACATCATAGACGGATTTTATAAAGGACTGGATGAAAAGTATCAAAACCTTTACTCAGAAGAGCAAAAAGATGAAACAACCTTCGTTATCTGGTATGACGGTCAAGAGCATCAAAATACTTACCAAGAGCAGGATGGTGGCGAATGGTTATTATCCTATTTCTTTGACAGTTTTGAGAAATTTCATGAGTTTGTGACGGATTACTATTCAATTACCGTAGATGAGGACTTACTTAGAAAACTTTACAATCAAGGACAGCTTTCAAAAGTAGAATTGGAGCAGTTGATTCCCACTTCCTAGCTGGAAATATGTATAAAATCTGATGAAAAGAACTGATTTTCAATATCAAGTCATACTTGAAGAATTATTGAAGTAGTTAATGTCTGTAGTTCCTTTTTTCTTGTGTCAATGACATTTTAAAACGATTTCCTTTTACTGTTCAATAACATTTCGCGAACAAAAACTCAAAAAATTCAAAAAAAGTACTTTACAAGCTCTTATAAACATGATATAGTTATAAGGCTTAGAAAATGAGATGATGTTTTCTAGCAAATATAAACCCGAGTAAAAAATGCCTACGGACAGGCAGGGTTGAATGCCGAAGCGTGGTTGAAAAGCCACATTATTGATAGGGTTAAAAGCCTACTTTTATAAGTTGATGTTAGGATATTTGTCCTAATTCATAAATTTTTAGTGTGGTGAAAGCACACGTCATCTTGTGAAACGATCAATAAAGTACGTAATATTTGCTACTAGAGAGTTAGGAAACATCAGGAACAGACATACTCAACAGAAACCAAAATACACACGTCAGAAGATTGCAGAGCAGGTGAAAACCTGCTCTTTTTTCATAAGTCAACCTTTAGTCGCCTTTATCTTTTTGAGGTGCTAAAAATACGGTAAAGGAGTATGTCTTGAAGAAGTTAGATCAAAACCAAGCCCCAATTTACGAGGCCTTGGTCAAGCTACGCAAGAAAAGGATTGTCCCCTTTGATGTGCCAGGTCACAAGCGTGGACGAGGAAATCCAGAACTTGTCGAACTATTAGGGGAAAAATGTGTTGGCATTGATGTCAATTCGATGAAACCCTTGGATAATCTAGGTCATCCCATTTCGATTATTCGGGATGCAGAGGAGTTGGCAGCGGATGCTTTTGGAGCGGCGCATGCCTTTCTCATGATTGGGGGAACAACCTCATCTGTTCAAACCATGATTCTTTCCACCTGCAAGGCAGGAGATAAGATTATTCTGCCACGAAATGTCCACAAATCTGCTATTAATGCGCTGGTTCTATGCGGTGCTATTCCCATCTATATCGAGATGAGTGTGGATCCTAAAATCGGCATCGCTTTAGGTCTTGAAAATGGCCGTGTTGCACAGGCCATTAAGGAACATCCAGATGCTAAAGCTATCCTAATCAACAATCCTACTTACTATGGAATTTGTTCGGATCTTAAAAGTTTGACGGAAATGGCTCATGATGCTGGCATGCTTGTTTTAGTGGATGAAGCTCATGGAGCTCATCTGCATTTTACAGATAAATTGCCACTGTCTGCTATGGATGCTGGCGCTGATATGGCGGCGGTCTCTATGCATAAGTCTGGTGGGAGTTTGACCCAGAGCTCCATCCTGCTAATCGGTGACCAGATGAATCCTGAGTACGTTCGTCAGATTATCAACCTGACCCAGTCTACATCTGCCTCTTACTTGTTGATGGCTAGTTTGGATATTTCTCGACGAAACTTAGCCCTTCGTGGCAAAGAGTCTTTTGAGAAAGTCATTGAACTATCCGAGTACGCTCGTCGTGAAATCAATGCTATCGGTGGTTACTATGCCTACTCAAAAGAGTTAATAGACGGTGTTTCCGTTTGTGATTTTGACGTGACCAAGCTGTCAGTTTACACTCAGGGAATTGGGCTAACAGGGATTGAGGTTTATGACCTCTTGCGAGACGAATACGATATTCAGATTGAATTCGGGGATATTGGCAATATCTTGGCCTATATTTCCATCGGTGACCGCATCCAAGACATTGAGCGTCTGGTCGGTGCTTTGGCGGATATCAAGAGACTCTACTCAAGAGATGGAAAAGATTTGATTGCTGGAGAATATATCCAACCCGAGTTAGTCCTTTCTCCTCAGGAAGCCTTTTATTCAGAGAGAAAAAGTTTGACCTTGGATGATTCTGTTGGACAAGTCTGTGGAGAATTTGTCATGTGCTATCCTCCAGGCATCCCAATTCTAGCACCAGGTGAACGCATTACACGAGACATTGTGGATTATATCCTATTTGCCAAAGAACGTGGTTGCTCCCTCCAAGGGACAGAAGATCCAGAAGTCAATCACATCAACGTCATTAAGAGAAAGGAGAACTAGATGGATTTATGGTTTTCTGAAGTTCATACTCCAGATGTGAAACTGTCCCTGAGAACAGCCAAGCAACTCTACGATGGTAATAGTGAATGGCAGGATATAGAGGTATTAGATACACCAGCTTTTGGGAAAATACTGATTTTAAATGGGCATGTCTTGTTCTCAGATGCGGATGATTTTGTCTACAACGAAATGACGGTCCACGTTCCCATGGCTGTCCACCCAAATCCAAAGAAAGTCTTGGTTATAGGGGGTGGTGACGGCGGTGTTGCCCAAGTATTGACGCTCTATCCTGAACTAGAACAAATCGATATTGTGGAACCAGATGAGATGTTGGTAGAGGTTTGCCGTGAGTATTTCCCAGACTTTGCTGCGGGGCTAGATGATCCTCGTGTCACCATTTACTACCAAAACGGGCTACGCTTTTTGCGAAACTGCGAAGATGACTACGATATTATCATCAACGATGCGACAGATCCATTTGGACATACGGAAGGGCTCTTTACCAAGGAATTTTACGGCAATAGTTACAGAGCTCTGAAGGAAGACGGTATCATGATTTACCAGCATGGGAGTCCCTTCTTTGACGAGGATGAGTCAGCTTGCCGAAGCATGCACCGCAAGGTCAATCAAGCTTTTCCAATCAGCCGAGTTTATCAGGCCCATATCCCAACCAGTCCTGCTGGCTATTGGTTGTTTGGATTTGCATCGAAAAAATACCACCCTATCAAAGATTTTGACAAGGAAGGCTGGAAAAAACGCCAGCTTTTCACAGAATACTATACTGCAAACTTACATGTGGGAGCCTTTATGTTGCCCAAGTATGTAGAAGACATTTTAGAAGAAGAGGAAGGAAAAAAATGAATCGTTTATTAGTTATCGGATGTGGGGGCGTTGCCCAAGTTGCTATTTCAAAGATTTGCCAAGATAGCGAAACCTTCACAGAGATTATGATTGCTAGCCGTACCAAGTCAAAATGCGATGACTTGAAGGCTAAATTACAAGGCAAAACAAGTACAAAGATTGAGACAGCTGCTCTTGATGCAGACAAGGTAGAAGAAGTGATTGCCTTGATTGAAAGCTACAAACCAGAAGCCGTTTTGAACGTAGCTCTGCCTTACCAAGACTTGACCATTATGGACGCATGTTTGGCGACCGGTGTCCACTATATCGACACGGCCAACTATGAGGCTGAGGACACAGAAGACCCTGAATGGCGTGCTATTTATGAAAAACGTTGTAAGGAACTTGGTTTTACAGCCTACTTTGACTACTCATGGCAATGGGCTTATCAAGAAAAATTCAAAGAAGCAGGCTTGACAGCTCTTCTTGGTTCTGGTTTTGACCCAGGTGTGACCAGTGTCTTTTCAGCTTATGCTTTGAAACATTACTTTGATGAAATCCACTATATCGACATTTTAGACTGTAATGGTGGTGACCACGGTTATCCATTTGCAACAAACTTTAACCCAGAAATCAATCTCCGTGAGGTTTCTGCGCCTGGTTCTTACTGGGAAGATGGAAAATGGGTCGAAGTCGAAGCTATGTCTATCAAGCGTGAGTACGATTTCCCTCAGGTTGGACAAAAAGATATGTATCTCCTTCACCATGAAGAAATCGAATCATTGGCGAAAAACATCCCTGGTGTTAAACGCATTCGTTTCTTTATGACCTTTGGGCAATCTTATCTAACACATATGAAATGCTTGGAAAACGTTGGTCTCCTTCGTACAGATGCTATTAACTTTAACGGCCAAGAAATCGTTCCGATTCAATTCTTAAAAGCCTTGCTTCCAGATCCAGCCAGCCTTGGCCCGCGAACAGTTGGTAAAACCAATATCGGTTGTATCTTTACAGGTGTCAAAGATGGTGTTGAAAAGACCATCTATATCTACAATGTTTGCGACCATCAGGAATGTTACGCAGAAGTTGGTTCACAAGCCATTTCTTACACTACTGGAGTTCCAGCCATGATTGGGACAAAACTGGTTATGAACGGAACTTGGAAACAACCTGGAGTTTACAACCTTGAAGAGTTGGATCCAGATCCATTCATGGAAGCTTTGAATGAGTACGGATTGCCATGGGCTGTGGTAGAAAACCCACAAATGGTGGACTAATGAAATTAGAACAAGTACCAACACCAGCTTACGTCATTGACTTGGCAAAGTTAGAAGCCAACTGCCGCATTTTACAATATGTACAAGAAGAAGCCAGTTGCAAGGTTTTGCTAGCCCAGAAGGCTTATTCCCTCTACAAAACCTATCCACTAATTAGCCAGTATCTCTCTGGTACAACGGCTAGTGGACTCTATGAAGCTAAGTTAGCTAGAGAAGAGTTTCCGGGGGAAGTCCATGTCTTTGCACCTGCTTTCAAGGATGCAGACTTGGAGGAATTGCTTGAGATAACAGACCATATCGTCTTCAACTCCGAGAGACAATTGCGTAAACACGGTCCTCGTTGCCGTGAGGCTGGTATTAGTGTCGGTTTGCGCCTCAACCCCCAGTGTTCTACTCAAGGAGATCACGCGCTCTACGATCCTTGTGCTCCTGGATCTCGTTTTGGAGTGACTTCAGACAAGATACCGAGTGATTTACTAGATCTAGTTGATGGACTTCATTTTCATACCCTTTGCGAGCAAGGTTCAGATGATTTAGAGACAACTTTGAAGGCAGTAGAAGCGCAGTTTGGTCCTTATTTACATGAGGTGAAATGGCTCAATATGGGTGGCGGACACCACATCACAAGAGAAGATTACGATGTGGATTTGCTGATTTCTGAAATCAAGCGTATCCGAGAAACTTACAATCTTGAGGTCTATATCGAGCCGGGTGAAGCCATTGCGCTCAATGCGGGTTATCTAGCAACTGAAGTTTTGGATATTGTAGAAAACGGTATGGAAATCTTGGTTTTAGATGCGTCCGCGACCTGCCATATGCCAGATGTCCTTGAAATGCCCTATCGTCCACCTTTGAGAAATGGCTTTGAAGCTCAGGAAAAAGCCCATACCTATAGACTTTCTTCCAATACTTGTCTGACGGGTGATGTGATAGGCGATTATAGCTTTGAAAATCCAGTCCAAATCGGTGACAGACTCTATTTCGAAGATATGGCTATTTACTCATTTGTCAAAAATAATACCTTTAACGGTATTGGCTTGCCAAGTCTCTATCTTATGGACGAGCAGGGAGACTGCAGCTTAATCAAAGCCTTCGGCTATCAAGACTTTAAAGGGAGATTATCATGATAGAAACTCCGAAAAAAGCAGGTTATCGTATGCCAGCAGAGTACGAGCCCCATCATGGTACCCTCATGATATGGCCAACTCGACCAGGTTCATGGCCCTTTCAAGGAAAAGCGGCTAAAAGAGCATTTACTCAGATCATCGAGACCATAGCAGAAGGGGAAACAGTCTACCTTTTGGTTGAGGAGGACTATCTATCTGAAGCCAAATCCTATCTTGGAGACAAGGTTGTTTATCTAGATATTCCTACTAATGATGCCTGGGCGCGTGATACTGGACCGACTATTCTCATCAATGAAAAAAGAGAAAAGTTGGCAGTCGATTGGTCTTTCAATGCCTGGGGTGGCGCGGTGGATGGTCTTTATCAAGACTATGAAGCAGATGACCAAGTAGCTAGTCGGTTTGCTGAGGCCTTGGAAATGCCTGTTTACGATGCAAAACCTTTTGTACTAGAAGGTGGCGCAATCCATAGCGATGGACAAGGAACCATTCTCGTGACTGAAAGCTGCCTTCTGAGCGCTGGTCGCAATCCTCATCTCAGTAAAGAGGAAATCGAAAACACCTTATTAGAGAGCGTTGGCGCTGAAAAAGTTATCTGGCTTCCTTATGGTATTTATCAAGATGAGACAAACGAGCACGTTGATAATGTAGCAGCCTTCGTTGGTCCTGCAGAGCTTGTTCTAGCTTGGACAGACGACAAAAGCGATCCTCAATATGCCATGTCAGTAGCTGATTTAGAGCTTTTAGAGAAGGAAACGGATGCAAAAGGGCGTCCCTTCACCATTCATAAATTGCCTATCCCTGCAGTTCGACAAGTTGTAACCGAAGAGGATTTGCCAGGCTACATATATGAAGAAGGGGAAGAAGAGCGTTATGCAGGTGAACGTCTTGCAGCTTCCTATGTCAATTTCTATATTGCCAACAAGGCTGTCCTTGTTCCCCAATTTCAAGATAAAAACGACCAAGTTGCCCTAGATATCCTCAGCAAGTGTTTTCCAGACCGTAAAGTCGTAGGAATACCAGCCAGAGATATTCTCTTAGGTGGTGGCAATATTCACTGTATCACCCAACAAATCCCAGAATAGGAGAAAAAGATGAGAAATGTTAGAGTTGCAGCGATCCAGATGCAATGTGCCAAGGATGTGGCAACAAATATCCAAACAGCAGAGCGTTTAGTACGTCAAGCTACAGAACAAGGCGCACAAATCATTCTCTTACCCGAGTTGTTTGAACGTCCCTATTTCTGTCAGGAACGCCAGTATGACTACTACCAGTATGCCCAGTCGGTGACAGAAAATACAGCCATTCAGCATTTTAAAGTAATTGCTAAGGAACTACAGGTTGTTCTACCGATCAGTTTCTATGAAAAAGATGGCAATGTCTTGTATAACTCAATCGCCGTCATTGATGCTGATGGAGAAGTGCTGGGCGTCTATCGGAAGACCCACATACCA
This sequence comes from Streptococcus oralis, assembly GCF_015561235.1. Classification (GTDB taxonomy): domain Bacteria; phylum Bacillota; class Bacilli; order Lactobacillales; family Streptococcaceae; genus Streptococcus; species Streptococcus oralis_BK. Next base: position 578,401 of record NZ_JADMTC010000001.1, read on the forward strand.
GATGATCATTATTATCAAGAAAAATTTTACTTTACGCCTGGTAACACTGGTTTCAAGGTCTGGGATACTCGCTATGCTAAGATTGGGATTGGCATCTGTTGGGATCAATGGTTTCCTGAAACGGCGCGCTGTCTTGCGTTGAATGGGGCAGAATTGCTCTTTTACCCAACAGCTATTGGTTCAGAGCCAATTTTGGATACAGACAGTTGTGGTCACTGGCAACGTACCATGCAAGGGCACGCAGCAGCAAATATTGTCCCAGTTATTGCAGCCAATCGCTATGGCTTGGAAGAAGTCACTCCTAGTGAGGAAAATGGTGGACAGAGTTCCAGTCTTGACTTCTACGGTTCCTCCTTTATGACGGATGAAACAGGAGCTATTCTAGAGAGAGCTGAAAGACAAGGGGAAGCTGTTCTGTTAGCAACTTATGACCTGGATAAGGGAGCAAGTGAACGCCTCAACTGGGGACTATTTCGAGATAGAAGACCAGAAATGTATCAACGGATTACCGACTAGAAGGTAACTTTCATAATAAATTTTTGATATTCACGCCTGTCTTACAAAAATGTAAGATAGGCTTTTTAAATGTAAGATGGGTGTACGATTATACGTGGAAATGTATGCTATACTCTATGTAAATCAAAAAGAAAGAGGTTTATTATGAAAAAATGGAATGCGACGCAGTTGAAGTATCTGATGGCGGCAGTAATGGTTCTGGACCATATCCCTCATATCACCGGGATCGTTTCTCCTCTGTGGGAAGGTATCTTCCACGCCTTGACCCGTTGTGTGGGAGTTTGGTTTGCGTATATGGCTATGGAAGGTTTTATCTATACTCGAAACTTGAAAAACTACCTCATCCGTCTCTGGAGTTGGGCGCTGATCATGTTTGCTGGAAATAGCCTTCTCAATACTCTGTTTACCTCTAAGGGTGTAATGGTTACTAATAATATTTTCTTTACTTTGGCAATTGGTGTCACCATGCTTTGGCTTGGTTTTCCCAGAAAAGAGCTGGATAAAAAAGAGAAGTTGTGGCGTCGGATTGGGGTTGCTGGTCTCTTGATTTTCGGTTGTCTTTTTACCGAGGGTGGTATCACCATGCTACCATTTCTCTTGATTAGTTACTCTTGTCGAAATCGCAAGGGCTTGCGAAATCTCCTTTATGCTTTTCTCTGGGCCTTTCTGTTAGTGACTTCCATCCAAATTTACGACACTTGGCACCAAACACTGGAAATGATGCTTTTCAATTCTGACTGGCTCTTTGTCACCGTCTTTCCTTTTATGGCCTTGTATAATGGACAGCGAGGAAAGGAAACCGTCTGGAGTAAATATTTCTTTTATATTTTCTATCCAGCTCATCTATGGATTATAACCTTGATTGCTTATTTGCTTAAGTAGATTCAATATTCATTAGCTCCTTCTTGCTTAAAATGTGAGAGGAGCTTTTCTGTATCTGGAATTCCTAACAAAACATGTTATAATAGTTTTAGAAAGGACGAGGTTTATGGCGAACATACTTGTAGTTGAAGATAATAATGAAATCCAGGAAATTTTAAGAACCCTTCTTACAGAGGAACACGAGGTGATTCAAGCATTTTCTGGGACAGAAGGTATCATGCAATTTGACAAAGGTGGCATCGATCTCGTCTTGCTAGATATCATGCTACCTGGGAAAAATGGTGACCAAGTCTTGCAAGCTATTCGACAAACGAGTCAGACTCCGGTCATCATGCTCACTGCTTTGGGTGATAAAAAGCTCATCAGCCAATATCTCCTAGATGGTGCCAATGATTATGTAGTAAAACCTTTTGATTTGGACGAAGTCTTTGCCAGAGTCACTGTGCAATTACGCCAAAGTGGTGAACATCAGTCAGAAGATCGAAGAGAAATTGATAACCTCGTACAAAGCTTTAAAAATATCCAGTTTGATGCGGATAGTTTTGAAATAAGTAACGCAACTGAAACCATTCACCTTGCAAAGAAAGAGTGTCAGATTCTCCAAATGTTGCTCCAGCATCCTAAAAAGATCTTCACCAAAGAAGAACTCTATGAATTGATTTGGGAAGAAAGTTACCTGCCTGGAGACAATACGCTCAACACCCATCTAAGCAATCTCCGTAAAAAACTGCATCAACTGGATCCAAATCACGAGTACATCGAAACCATTTGGGGAGTTGGTGTTCGATTAAAAGGAGACAAATAATGAATTACATTTTGATATCAATATTACTCCTTACTAACATTATTTTGGCGATTTCTTTGATTCGCTATCATATAGCAATTAAAGATTTAAGCAGACAAATCGAAGAAAAGATTCGCTCTGGTAGCATGAAGAGGATCGGTGTAAATTTCTTTTCAAAGACCATTTTGCGTCTACATAACCAAATTGAGAATCTATTTCAAGAAGTGGAGCAAAATCAGCTAATCATGAAGCGTGAAAAACACACTCTAGATATGGCAATCAGTAACATCGCTCATGATATTCGGACACCTTTGACAATCGCTTCAGGATATACTCAGCAACTAATAAAACACCCCGATAATAGTTCAGAAACCTTAAATAAAATAGCCCATCATCAGGATTTGGTTTCCAAACGGTTGGAGGCCCTCCTCGAATACCGTCATTTGATGGAAGGAGCAGTCAAACCGAAACTGGAAGAACTTGATTTATCAACTTTTATAACGAAAAAGACTTTAGCTTATTACGACGTTTTTCAATCTTCACAGATTGTTCTTGATTTTAATGTTGAACCAGGATTGAAAACGACGACTGATGAGGATTTGCTTGATCGAATTATACAAAACCTCCTTGGAAATGTTCTCAAGCACGGCAAGGAGAAGGCTCGACTTTCTTTGAAAAAGGAAGACAATAGGCTTGTTTTGGAAATTGATAATCTTGTCAAAAAATCTATCAAGAATATAGACAATCTCAGTAATCGTTTTTATTCTGAAAATATGTCGGATACTGAAGAATCCTCTGGTTTAGGTCTCTATATTACTGAGGAATTGGTTCATCTTCTTGGAGCGGAAATGAAGCTAGCCACTGATGGAGAATGGTTTTCGGTCTTTATCTATCTTTAACAGAAGAAACCTCCTCTATATCCTAGAGGAGGTCCTTTTTTATAGACTTTTCTTTTTGAAAACTGTCAGTCCACTTAGATTAAAAATTACAATAACAGCTAAGCTAACTATAAGTGTGTAGAAAATTGACTCACTATTAGCAGTCATAGCATAGACAAATTGCAGTGATAAATATGGTAAAATTTTGACATTTGGGAAAATGAGCATTGGCATAGAAAGTAAAATAGAGCTGACAAAATAACCAATAAATACCGCAACATAAGAATGACTAACATAGAGAATAAAGGAAACAATGGAAAGCCAAGCAAGGAGGCAAAGAAATTGAAGGAAAATGGTTATCAACAGATTTCCAATAAAGCCATCAGGCATGGTTCCAAATCCATTTAAGATAGTTGCTGGAATAAAAGCAATCACAAGACAGATGATGACTTGAAAAAGTGCAATACAAGTCAATACAAAGGCTTTGGCAAGGAAAAACTCGGTACGAGAAACACCCACTGTTAAATTATTTTTATAGAGTTTACCGATTAAATCAACTCCAAGAACGAGGCAGACTAGGATGATGCAGAGAAAAACGAGGTTTGAAGCCTGACTAGATGCGTTAATAAGTGCTTGCACACCGTTCCAACCTTGGGTTGGAATTTCTGGTTTTTCTGTCTGGATTGCCATCAGATGACCAGTGGCCCCAAAAATAGCCCCCAGTAACATCAGTACAAAGAGAATAAATTCTGTAATCCAAAAACCTTTGGAACGGAAAAGACGGTAAAAATCTGCTTGAATGGTATGTATCATGATTTTTCTCCTATTCTACCAATTGGGTGAAGTATTCTTCTAGGTTTTGACGGGCAAAGTAAATCTCATCAATAGCAACATCGGACAAAGTTAGTTGCTTGAGAATCTGTTTGACATCTTGTTCATTACCAAAGATATGGATTTCATTTTCAGGGTTTACAACCTTAAACTGGAGCTTGATTTGTTCTTTCAATACCTGACAAGCTCTTTCTTTATCGCTTGTTCTAAGCACGATATAATCCTCACTCAGTGTTTCAAACTCAGCTTTACTGATTTCACGGATAATCTTACCTTGATCCAGAATACCAAAGCGATTAGCTAAGAGATAGAGTTCTGACAAGATATGGCTAGAGATGAGGATGGTTATGCCTTTTTCTTGATTGAGCCGCTGGATCATGAGACGAAATTCTTTGATTCCAATTGGGTCGAGACCATTAATAGGTTCATCAAGAATAAGGAAGTCAGGTTTGGATAGGAGGGCAATGGCGATGCCAAGCCTTTGTTTCATTCCTAGTGAGAAATCACGAAAGACTTTTTTCCCTGTATCTGACAAGCCAACATAGTCCAAAGTCTCATGAATCACCTTATCAGCATTTGGGATATGACGAATCATACAATAATATTTCAGATTTTGATAGGCTGTTAAGTGATTATGGGCTACAGGTGATTCGATAACAGAACCCACTCGAGATAAAGCTTTGGTCCACTCATTTTGTTCTTTGCTAGAAAAGAGGGAAACTGTACCTTTGTCCGCAAACAATAATTGTGTAATGATTTTAATAAGAGTAGTTTTACCAGCTCCGTTTTTTCCGATTAGTCCATAAATATCTCCCTCTTTTATGGTTAGACTAAGATCTTGAAGAATAGCTTGTTGGCCAAATTGTTTGGTCAGTCCATGAATTTCGAGTACTGTTTTCATGATTTTCTCCTTTTAATTTATTTTTCTAACTTTAGTATAAGCTATAGAAATCAAAGAAAGCTCAAGTGTTTCTAAAGAGTTTCTAAAGTTTTGTGATTCTAAAAAAACCAAACCCAGTTGATATGAACTGGGCTTCTCAATTATAAAATATACTTCTCAATCGCACGCGCAACGCCGTCTTCTTCGTTGCTGGCTGTAACGTCATTAGCAAGGGATTTGACATGGTCACTGGCATTTCCCATTGCAATGCCCAGTCCTGCAAACTGAAGCATTTCGATATCGTTATTGGCATCGCCCATGGCCATAATCTCTGAGGGCTCGATCTTCAAAATCTCTGCTAGTCGAGAAAGAGCAGTAGCCTTTGTCGTTCCAAGTGGCATGGCTTCATAAATGACAGGCTGCGAACGAACACCGCTAAATCGTTGACAGAGTTCCTCAGCAAACCGCTGCTCAAAATCGTCTGTTTGCTCTTTTGTTCCTAAAAACATGCCTTGGAACATCCGATACTTGCCACTAGTCGCGTCCTCAAGGGAGATTTCAGTCAGGTCTGAAAAGACGAGCTTGGCATCATTTTGAACAATTTCATTAGGCTTACCACCGAGGACAAAATAATGTTTCTCATCAAAAAGAGTTAACTGGACGTCGCTTTTTTCTGCTAGGTCATAGAGGTATTCGATGTCAGCTGGACTGAGTTCTTGCCAGTCCACTAGACTCCAGTCACTGGTCTGGTGGGTTGAACAACCGTTATTGACTATGACGTACTCGTTCTGGAGGTCAAGTCCTAGTTTTTTATAGTAGGGGAGGACACCGAAAAGCGGGCGACCTGTACAGAGAACCAATTTGACACCTTTTTCAATGGCTTGGTGAATGGCAGTAATGTGGGCTTGAGGGATTTCCTTGGCTTCGTTAAGGAGGGTTCCGTCCATATCCAAGGCTAGTAGTTTAATCATAAGACTTCCTTTTCTATGTGTTTTGCTTTTATTATAGCATATAGACTATGAAATGTCTGACAGAATAGTAACATTTGACTTTCCTTTTCTTGAAAAAGAAAATAAATTCTTATATAATATGTATACTTAATATTTAAGGAGAAAAAATGTCAAAGTATCACTTTAATTCAATTTACAAAAATGATGAAACAGAGTCTACAGGTCTTCTGTTCATCAAAGTCTACAACAAATGGGAAAGCAACTTAAAAAGAGTTTTGAAATCGGTTGGTCTTACTCTGCCTCAATTTATCGTTTTGACTTCGCTCTTGTTTCTGACTAATAGAGAGAAATATGTGACACAAGTTGATATTGCTCGGTTCACTGGTATGGATGTCATGACGGTTTCTCAGATTGTCCGGTTACTGGAGAAGAAAAACTACATTAAACGTGATCAACATCCAAAGGATAGTCGGGCAAAACTGGTCTCAGTAACGAAGTCTGGCGCGGAGAAGGTCAATCAAGCTTTACCTTTAGTAGAAGGTGTTGATGAAGAATTTTTTGAAAAACTATCTAACGATAGAGAAGTTTTTAATCGCTTTTTAGTAGAGTTGGAGGATAAAAATGCCTAGATATTGGGTAGGAGTTGTTTCGAAGAACCATGTTTTAAGAGGAGTTGAAGGGAATTTTTGCCAGGTCTGTCATGGAAAGGGTGGCCCCTTAAATCGTATGAAAAAAGGTGACTATCTTTTATACTATAGCCCAAAATACGATATGAATGGTCAAGATAAGTTACAGGCTTTTGTGGCCGTAGGTAAAATTATAGACGACAAGGCCTATCAAGTAGAGCAATTTGAAGGATTCTTTCCCTTTAGACGAAATGTCGAGTATTATCAGCCAGTCAAAGATTGCTCCATAGAAATAGCCAGACAACATCCTGAATGGAAAGACTATACTTCTCGACTTCGTTATGGGCATTTTGAAGTTTCCAAAGACTTTTTTCTCTATATCTTTCAGCATATGAAAGTGGATGATGAAGGATGATTGATTTGCTAATTAAATGATTGTCAACTAGAATTTTGGATTTGGACTGTGAAGCGAACTTTGCTATAATAGAGTAAGAAACTTTGATAAAGCAAACGAGGCTGAGATGAAATTACTGTATACTGATATTCGGACTTCTTTGACTGAAATTCTAACCAGAGAGGCAGAAGAACTGGTTGCTGCTGGTAAGCGGGTTTTCTACATTGCTCCCAACTCTCTTTCTTTTGAAAAGGAACGCGCCGTGCTGGAATGCTTGTCCCAGCAGGCTTCTTTTGCGATTACCGTCACGCGCTTTGCTCAAATGGCTCGTTACCTGGTTTTAAATGACTTACCTACAAAGACCAGTCTTGATGACATCGGCCTTGGGATGGCCTTTTATAAGTGCCTTGCGGAACTCGATCCCAAGGACTTGCGTGTTTATGGTGCTATTAAACAAGATCCTCAATTTATCCAGCAGTTGATTGAACTTTATCATGAGATGACGACTGCTCAGATGAACTTTTTAGACTTGGAAAGTTTGACTGATGAGAATAAACGAGCAGATTTACTCTTGATTTTTGAGCAAGTGACTGCCTATCTCAATCAAGGTCAGTTGGCTCAGGGAAGTCAGTTATCCCATTTGATTGAGGCTATTGAGAATGATAAGGTAAGTAGTGATTTCAGTCAGATTGCATTGGTCATTGACGGATTTACCCGTTTTTCCGCCGAGGAAGAGCGTGTAGTGGATCTGCTTCATCGAAAAGGTGTCGAGATTGTCATTGGTGCTTATGCAAGCAAGAAAGCCTATATCAGTCCGTTCGCTGAAGGCAATCTCTACCAAGCCAGTGTAGAATTTCTCCATCATTTAGCTGCTAAATACCAAACGCCTACTCAAGACCGTTCTCAGACTCATGAGAAAATAGATAGTTTTGACAAGGCCTCTCGTTTACTGGAGTCTTCTTATGACTTTTCAGAACTCACTTTGGAAGTCGATGACAAGGACCGTGAGAATCTGCAAATCTGGTCTTGCTTGACGCAAAAGGAAGAGTTGGAGTTAGTGGCGCGTAGCATCCGTCAGAAATTACATGACAATCCAGACTTGAGTTACAAGCATTTTCGTATTCTGTTAGGAGATGTGGCTTCTTATCAGTTGTCCTTAAAGACTATTTTTGACCAGTACCAGATTCCATTTTATCTTGGTAGAAGTGAATCTATGGCTCACCACCCTTTGACTCAGTATGTCGAATCTATTTTACGTTTGAAACGCTACCGTTTCCGTCAGGAGGATTTGATTAATCTCCTCAGAACTGGTCTGTATACTGACCTTAGTCAGGCTGATATTGATGCTTTTGAACAATATCTCCGCTATCTTGGCATCAATGGCTTGCCAGCTTTTCAGCAGACCTTTACCAAATCCCACCATGGAAAATTTGATTTGGAACGCTTGAATGCCCTTCGTTTGCGAGTTTTGGCTCCTCTTGAAACCTTATTTGCCAGTCGGAAACAGAAGGCTGAAAATCTTTTGCAAAAGTGGAGTGCTTTTCTAAAAAATGCTACTTTAAGCAAGCAGATGCAAGAATTGACAGCTACTATGGAAACTCTAGAACAGGAAAGACAAGCCGAAGTTTGGAAAGCCTTCTGCCATGTTTTAGAACAATTTGCGACCGTTTTCGCTGGTACACAGGTTAGTCTAGAGGATTTCCTAGCCTTGCTCCATTCTGGGATGAGTTTGTCCCAGTATCGCACCATTCCAGCAACTGTGGACACCGTTCTGGTGCAGAGTTACGATCTGATTGCACCTCTGACTGCTGACTTTGTCTACGCCATTGGGCTGACTCAGGATCATTTACCAAAAATTGCGCAAAACACCAGTCTGTTAACAGACGAAGAAAGACAAAGCCTAAACCAAGCGACTGAAGAGGGAGCGCAATTACTGATTGCAAGTAGTGAAAATCTCAAGAAAAATCGCTATACTATGCTTTCCTTAGTTAATGCTGCCCGCAAGCAGTTGGTGTTATCAGCTCCAAGTCTTCTCAATGAAAATGAGAGTAAGGAATCGGCCTATCTTCAGGAACTGGTGAGTCTTGGATTTAGCCGGATAGAGAAGAAGATTCATCAAAAAGGTCTGTCTAAGGATGATATGGGTTCTTATCACAGTCTTTTATCTAGTCTGGTTGCCTATCATCAGCAGGCGGGTTCAAGTGAAAATGAAAAAGATGTCACCTTTGTCAAGGTTTTGGCTCGTGTCATGGGGAAAAAACTAGATCAAAAAGGTCTTACAAATCCAGCACTCCCAACTAGTCCAAGTAGCAAGCCATTAGAGAAAGAGACCTTGCAGGCACTTTATCCAGCTGACAAGGAGTTTTACCTGTCTACCTCTGGTTTGACGGAGTTTTACCGCAATGAATACAGTTATTTCCTCCGTTATGTCTTAGGTTTGCAGGAAGAATTGCGCCTTCGTCCTGATGCTCGCAGTCATGGGAATTTTTTGCACCGTATTTTTGAACGTGCCTTGAAACTACCTGATGAAAATCCATTTGACCAACGCTTGGAACAAGCTATTCAAGAAACCAGCCAAGAACGCGAATTTGAGGCTATTTATCAGGAAAGTTTGGAAGCCCAGTTTACCAAGGAAGTTCTGCTTGATGTGGCTCGGACAACTGGTCACATCCTTCGTCATAATCCAGCCATTGAAACCATCCAAGAGGAGGCAACATTTGGTGGCAAGGATCAAGCCTTTATTCAATTGGATAATGGTCGCAGTGTCCATGTGCGAGGCAAGGTTGACCGCATTGACCGCCTGAAAGCTGATGGAGCGTTAGGAGTGGTAGACTACAAGTCTAGTTTAACTCAGTTCCAGTTTCCGAATTTCTTTAATGGCCTTAATTCCCAATTGCCAACCTATCTTGCTGCCCTAAAAAGAGAAGGGGAGCAGAACTTTTTCGGCGCTATGTACTTGGAAATGGCTGAGCCTGTCCAATCTTTATTAGCTGTTAAAAGTCTGGCAGGAGCAGTAGTAGAAGCCAGCAAATCAATGAAATACCAAGGACTCTTTTTAGAGAAAGAAAGCAGTCACTTGGGCGAATTTTACAACAAAAACAAGGCCAATCAGTTGACAGACGAGGAATTCCAGCTCTTATTGGACTACAATGCCCATCTTTACAAGAAGGCTGCTGAAAAGATTTTACAAGGCCAGTTTGCCATTAATCCATACACAGAGAACGGCAGAAGTATTGCCCCGTACGTTCAGCAACACCAAGCCATCACTGGATTTGAAGCTAATTACCACTTGGGACAAGCCCGTTTCCTAGAAAAGTTGGACTTAGCTGACGGCAAGCGTCTGGTCGGAGAAAAACTCAAGCAAGCTTGGTTTGAAAAAATAAGAGAGGAGTTGAATCGATGAAGCCCATTTCCTTTTTAACTGAGGAAGAGATTCAAAAATTGCAAGAAGCAGAAGCGAATTCGAGCAAGGAACTGAAGAAAACCGCCGAGCAAATCGAATCCATTTATACTGCAGGTCATAATATCCTAGTTTCAGCGTCTGCTGGTTCGGGGAAAACCTTTGTCATGGCAGAGCGCATTCTGGACCAATTAGCCCGTGGTGTAGAAATCAGTCAACTCTTTATCTCGACCTTTACCGTCAAGGCTGCTAGCGAACTTAAGGAACGTTTGGAGAAGAAAATCAGCCAACAAATCCAAGAAACCGATGATGTCGATCTCAAACAACACTTGGGACGCCAGTTGGCAGATCTGCCAAACGCGGCCATCGGAACCATGGACTCCTTCACACAAAAGTTTCTCGGCAAACATGGCTATCTGATTGATATCGCTCCGAATTTTCGTATTCTACAAAATGAAAGCGAACAGTTACTCTTAAAAAACGAAGTTTTTCATCAAGTTTTTGAAGACCATTACCAAGGTGAGAATAAAGAGAAATTTAGTCGCTTGGTGAAGAACTTTGCTGGACGAGGCAAGGATGAACGAGGTCTGCGCCAACAAGTCTACAAAATCTATGATTTCCTCCAATCCACCAGCAGTCCACAAAAATGGTTGAGCAACTCTTTCCTCAAAGGATTTGAAGAAGCTGACTTTGCAAATGAAAAAGAGAAACTAACTGAGCAAATCAAGCAGGCGCTTTGGGACTTGGAAAGTTTCTTCCGTTATCATCTGGATAATGATGCCAAGGAGTTCCCAAAAGCTGCCTATTTAGAAGCTGTTCAACAGGTTCTGGATGAAATTGGCTCCTTAAATCAAGAGTCCGATAGTCAGGCTTATCAAGCAGTGCTTGCGCGTGTTGTTGCCATCTCTAAGGAGAAAAATGGTCGAGCTCTGGCTAACTCCAGTCGTAAGGCCGATTTAAAGCCACTTGTTGATGCCTACAACGAAGAGAGAAAGACCCAGTTTGCTAAACTAGGACAACTGGCGGACCAGATAACGATTCTCGACTACCAAGAACATTATCATGAAGATACTTGGGAGCTAGCTAAAACCTTCCAAACCTTTATGAGTGATTTTGTAGAGACTTATCGTGAACGTAAACGCCAGGAAAATGCCTTTGAATTCGCTGATATTAGTCATTACACCATTGAGATTTTAGAGAATTTCCCACAAGTCCGCGAGGCTTATCAGGAACGATTCCACGAAGTCATGGTCGATGAGTATCAGGATACCAACCACATTCAAGAACGGATGCTGGAATTGCTGTCTAATGGTCACAATCGCTTTATGGTGGGAGATATCAAGCAGTCTATCTACCGTTTCCGTCAGGCAGATCCCCAAATTTTCAATGAAAAATTTCAACGCTATGCGCAAAATCCTAAAGAGGGTAAGTTGATACTCCTCAAGGAAAATTTCCGTAGCAGTTCAGAAGTGCTATCAGCAACCAATGATGTTTTTGGACGCCTTATGGACCAAGAGGTTGGTGAAATCAACTACGATAGCATGCACCAGCTTGTTTTTGCTAATACCAAACTAACTCCCAATCCTGACAACAAGGCAGAATTTCTCCTCTACGACAAGGACGATAGTGGGCAAGAGGGAGAAGAAAGTGATGCAGACACGAAACTAACAGGTGAAATGCGCTTAGTCATCAAGGAAATCTTGAAACTTCATCAAGAGAATTGTGTAGCCTTTAAGGAAATTGCTCTTTTGACTTCCAGTCGCAGTCGTAATGACCAGATACTCCTCGCTCTGTCAGAGTATGGAATTCCTGTCAAAACCGACGGTGAGCAGAACAATTACCTCCAATCCCTAGAAGTGCAAGTCATGCTAGACACTCTTCGTGTCATCCACAATCCTCTGCAAGACTATGCCTTGGTTGCCCTTATGAAGTCTCCAATGTTTAGCTTCGATGAAGACGAGTTAGCACGTTTGTCCCTTCAGAAAGCAGCTGATAAAGTCCAAGAGAATCTTTATGAGAAACTGCTTCATGCTCAAAAACAAGCAACTGAGCAGAAAGAGTTAATTCACAAAGCTTTAGAGGAGAAACTAAATCAATTCATGGATATTTTGGATTCTTGGCGCTTGTATGCCAAAACCCACTCCCTTTATGACTTGATTTGGAAGATATATAACGATCGTTTTTACTATGATTATGTCGGAGCTTTGCCTAACGGTCCTGCTAGACAAGCTAACCTCTATGCTTTAGCTTTGAGAGCAGACCAGTTTGAAAAGAGTAATTTCAAGGGCTTGTCTCGTTTTATTCGTATGATTGACCAAGTTTTAGAAGCCCAGCACGATCTTGCAAGCGTGGCCGTCGCACCGCCAAAAGATGCAGTAGAGCTCATGACTATCCACAAGAGTAAAGGGCTGGAGTTTCCTTACGTCTTTATCCTCAACATGGATCAGGACTTCAATAAGCAAGACTCAATGTCTGATGTTATTCTCAGTCGTCAGAATGGGCTTGGTGTCAAATACATTGCCAAGGTGGAAACAGGAGCAGTAGAAGCTCACTATCCTAAAACTATTAAACTCTCCATTCCTAGCCTTACTTATAGGCAGAATGAAGAAGAACTGCAACTGGCTAGCTTTTCAGAGCAGATGCGTCTCCTGTATGTTGCCATGACACGGGCTGAGAAAAAGCTCTATCTTGTCGGTAAGGGCTCTCGTGAAAAGCTGGGAGCCAAGGAATATCCAGAATCTGAAAACGGAAAACTAGATAAAAATACCAGACTTCAAGCCAAGAATTTTCAAGATTGGATCTGGGCTATCACTAAAGTATTTTCCAAAGATCATCTCAACTTTAGCTATCGCTTTGTTGGTGAAGACCAGCTGACCAGAGAAGCTATTGGAGAGTTGGAAAACAAGAGTCCTCTACAAGATAGTTCTCAAGCAAGCAACCGTCAGTCAGAGACCATCAAAGAAGCCCTTGAAATGCTAAAAGAAGTAGAAGTCTATAACACTCTTCACCGTGCGGCTATTGAACTTCCTAGTGTCCAAACTCCAAGCCAAATCAAGAAATTCTATGAACCGGTTATGGATATGGAAGGGGTAGAAATTACTAACCAAACTCAATCAACTGAGAAGCAAATCAGCTTTGATTTACCAGATTTTTCAACTAAAGAAAAGGTAACTGGAGCTGAGGTTGGTAGTGCCACTCATGAACTCATGCAGAGAATTGACCTTAGTCAGCAACCAACGCTTGCTAGCCTGACAGAAACTCTCAAACAAGTTCAGACTAGTCCAACTGTTAGAAACAAGATCAATCTTTCTAAAATCCTTGCTTTCTTTGACACAGCACTTGGTCAGGAAATTCTCGCTAATACCAGCCATCTTTACCGCGAGCAACCTTTCTCCATGCTTAAACGAGACCAAAAGAGTCAGGAAGACTTCGTTGTTCGTGGGATCTTGGATGGCTATCTGCTTTATGGGGATCGTATCGTTCTTTTCGACTATAAGACAGACCGTTACGATGAACCAAGTCAACTCATAGACCGCTATCGCGGTCAGTTAGTCCTATATGGAGAGGCTTTATCTCGAGCCTATTCGATTGAAAATATTGAAAAATACTTGATCTTGCTTGGAAAAGATGAGGTTCAAGTTGTAAAAGTATAATTCATACTCTTCGAAAATAAAATTCAAACCACGTCAGCTTCACCTTGGATTATATATGTGATTGACTTCGTCAGTCTTATCTACAACCTCAAAGCAGTGCTTTGAGCAACCTGCGGCTAGCTTCCTAGTTTGCACTTTGATTTTCATTGAGTATTAGAAAGGAGACCTCATGACACTTCCAGTTAGAAAATCCCTGTACAATACCGTGTTACAGGCTTCGCAAGCAAATACTTGGGATCAAGCTACCAAGGAATGGAATGAAGTTTCCTTGATTTTTAATGGTATTGGGCGCAGTAACTGTATCTGCGGAAATGCCATTAAGTACGCTTACGAACTCTTTAACAATGTCACAGGTCAACGTCTCTTTCCTATCGGAAGTGACTGTGTTCGCCATTTTCATCGATTAAGCCTTGACCAACAACTGGAAGAGGAAGAGAAACTTCTCAGAAAGCTTGAAAATCTGACTAGAAAAGTCAAGAAAAAGGAAAAAATCAAGGTCAATAAAAGCGATTTTGACGAAAAACTTCTAAAATGGTTTTGGGAAAAAGGTGTTTTCAAAGCCAATCGTGGCAATCAATTTGCACCTGAGAAAGATTACCAGCTTTTCCTAGAAGTCTTTCAAGGAGGAAGTTGGACCAAGGCAGAGCCAAAAAAGAAGGCTCGTCTGGAAGAAGTCCTTGAAAAGTGTATCAGACCTTTTTTACTTGGTAAGTCTGATGACCACCTATACCTTATCAAGCTAGGTAAGGAGAAAATAGACTACGAGCAGCATTTACGGATTCAGGCAGAGAAAGAACGTAAGAAAAGAGACAAAATCGCCAAGCAATACGCTGACAATCTCATTCTAGCCATGGGACCCGCTGAACGCGCCTATCAAGATTACTTTGGCTTTACAGAAACTCTCACACCAGAAGAACGAAAATGGGAAAAAATTCTTTTTGGTAAAAATAGAGAAGAGCGGGCCATCAAGGCAAAGCAAAACCAAAAAGAGCTGGAAAAAGCCCAACGCATTGCCAGTCAGGATCCAATTGAAAGAAAGCAGAAGCAGACCTGGCTTCTCAATTCTTATTTTCGTGCGCTTCCTGAAGAAAAATCTAGATTTGCTAGGCTCTTATTAGAATATCGAAAAAGTGGAGAAGTACCCTTTTCAGATGATTACTTATCTGAGTATCTCATCGACTTTTTCTACAAGATGAAAGCCTTTGAGTTTGAAATTGCACCAGAACAAGTCCGCGATTTTCTAAAAGAATGCCTTCAGGTAGAACATCTATCATCTGCACAAGAAAGCTGGATTAGAGGAATTCTCTTTAATTGCCTTCACCCGTTCTTAAATAGGTTACTCATATAGAAAAAATCCTACCTTGTCTATGCATGGTAGGATTTATGTATCTCCAAAGATGTACTGGTAAAGTTGGACGACTTTCTGAAAACATTGTGTGTCCATTCTTGTTATTTTTCGAGCATTACGCATCCGAAAATCAAAGGTATACAATTGAAATGGATTGACAGCGCCATCTACCTTGTCCGACGAGACAGGAACGAGCAAGCCTTTTTCTGCCAAACGTTGTTGGCCATGAGTGATAGGGCAGACAGCTACAAAACCAGTTTGCAAGGCATATTCTCTCCTAGAAACTACCAAAGCAGGTCGCCGTTTCTGGATTTCTCGACCGACTGATGGATCAAAGTCCAGCCAAATGATATCCTGCTTTTCAGGAATATACTCAGATTTCGCTATCAAGTGACCTTACCCCTTCAAAATCATTTGTCATTCTCAAATTAGTAATCCCATCAAAAGGATCTTTCAGTTTTGGAGCTAAGACAATGACTCCGTCAATCCCTTTATAGACAACCATTTCTTGACCTTCTGTCATACCCAAATTTTTAGGAATGGTCACAGTGAGAGAATTCCCTACCTTCCGAGTCTTTACTGTATTCATTGCTCTACCTCCAGAAAAATGTATACACTAAGTATATACCTATCATCAAAAAAAGTCAAGTCAATCCTTACTGGTATCAAGGATGTTTCACACGATTACTATTTGTCATTTATTGTGGTCCAAGCCTGTGCAAAAGTTCCTAATTTATGATAGAATAGATGGTAGGAAAGAAAACGTTTTTACTACGTTTTTCAGTCGGAAAGGGAAATTTATGGCTACAATTCAATGGTTTCCGGGCCACATGTCTAAGGCTCGGCGACAAGTTCAGGAGAATTTAAAATTTGTTGATTTTGTGACGATTTTGGTGGATGCTCGCTTACCTCTATCTAGTCAAAATCCTATGTTAAACAAGATTGTGGGTGATAAACCAAAACTCTTAATTTTGAACAAGGCAGACCTTGCTGACCCCGCAATGACCAAAGAATGGCGTCAATATTTTGAATCACGGGGAATCCAGACTTTGGCTATCAACTCCAAAGAACAAGTAACTGTAAAAGTTGTGACGGATGCTGCTAAAAAGCTCATGGCTGATAAGATTGCACGCCAGAAAGAGCGCGGTATCAAAATCGAAACCTTGCGGACCATGATTATCGGGATTCCAAACGCTGGTAAATCAACTCTCATGAACCGCTTGGCTGGTAAGAAAATCGCAGTTGTCGGCAACAAACCAGGTGTTACCAAGGGGCAACAATGGCTCAAAACCAATAAAGACCTTGAAATCCTAGACACACCAGGGATTCTTTGGCCTAAGTTCGAAGACGAAACCGTCGCTTTGAAACTAGCCCTAACAGGGGCAATTAAAGACCAGTTGCTTCCTATGGATGAGGTGACCATTTTTGGTCTCAATTATTTCAAAAAACACTATCCAGAAAAGCTAGCTGAACGCTTCAAACAAATAAAAATTGAAGAAGAAGCTCCTGTTATCATCATGGATATGACACGTGCCCTTGGCTTCCGAGACGACTACGACCGCTTTTACAGCCTCTTCGTCAAGGAAGTACGCGATGGCAAACTTGGTAACTATACCTTAGATACATTGGACGACATCGATGACGACGATTAAAGAAATCAAAGGACTTCTTGCCACTGTTAAAGAATTAGACAATCCTCTTTTTCTGGAATTCGAAAAAGATCCTCGTTCTGGAGTTCAAAAGGAAATCAGCAAGCGTAAAAAAGCTATTCAGGCTGAACTGGATGAAGACCTTCGCCTGGAATCCATGCTTTCCTATGAAAAAGAACTTTATAAACAAGGATTAAGCTTAATAGCAGGCGTTGACGAGGTCGGCCGTGGTCCTCTTGCTGGACCTGTAGTCGCTGCAGCCGTTATCTTGCCAAAAAATTGTAAGATTAGAGGCCTCAACGACAGCAAGAAGATCCCTAAAAAGAAACATCTGGAAATTTATCAAGCCGTTCAAGACCAAGCCTTGGCAATCGGTATTGGTATCATGGATAATCACATCATTGACCAAGTCAATATCTATGAAGCGACCAAACTGGCCATGAAGGAAGCAATCTCCCAGCTCAGTCCCCAACCCGAGCACCTCTTGATAGATGCCATGAAACTGGAGTTACCAATTTCACAAACCTCCATTATCAAAGGAGATGCTAACTCCCTCTCGATCGCAGCTGCATCTATAGTGGCCAAGGTGACACGGGATGAATTGATGAAGGAATATGATCAGCAATATTCTGGATATGATTTTACAGCTAATGCAGGATACGGGACAGCTAAACATCTAGAAGGACTGGAAAAACTAGGTGTCACCCCAATTCACCGAACCAGTTTTGAACCAGTCAAAAACACTGGTTTCAACTAAGAAAGATAAGTAAGAGGAAATGATTATGGAGGAACAGTCAGAAACACTCAGTTCCAAGAAAGAATTTGCCTTTGCCTCAAGCACCATATTATCCCAAGTTGGGCGAGGAGTCATTGTTGGTCTTGTCGTCGGGCTCATCGTCGGATCCTTTCGTTTCTTAATCGAAAAGGGCTTCCACCTGATACAAGGACTCTATCAAGGTCAAGCGCACCTAGTCCGCAATCTTTTTATCATTAGTCTATTTTATTTAATTGTTAGCTGGCTCAGTGCGAAATTAACTCGATCGGAAAAAGATATCAAGGGTTCAGGAATTCCTCAAGTCGAAGCTGAACTAAAAGGTCTCATGACTCTCAACTGGTGGGGCATTCTCTGGAAAAAATATATTTTAGGTATTCTTGCTATTGCCAGTGGACTTATGTTAGGACGAGAAGGGCCAAGTATTCAACTTGGAGCGGTCGGTGGTAAAGGTATTGCCAAGTGGCTCAGATCCAGCCCAGTAGAGGAACGTTCCTTGATTGCAAGTGGGGCTGCTGCAGGACTAGCAGCTGCCTTTAATGCACCAATCGCAGGTCTCCTCTTTGTTATAGAAGAAGTTTACCACCATTTTTCACGCTTTTTCTGGGTCTCAACTCTAGCAGCTAGTCTCGTAGCAAACTTTGTCTCACTACTCATATTTGGCCTAACACCCGTACTGGATATGCCAGACAACATTCCTCTCATGACCCTAGACCAGTATTGGATTTACCTCCTTATGGGAGTTTTTCTCGGGCTATCAGGTTTTCTCTATGAGAAAGCTGTACTCAATGTCGGTCGAGTTTGTGACTGGATTGGTCAAAAAATCCATTTGGATAAAGCTTATTATCCAATCTTGGCCTTTATCCTCGTCCTACCAGTTGGGATTTTCTTGCCACAAATCCTTGGTGGTGGGAATCAGGTCGTTCTTTCTTTGACTGAGCAAGATTTTAGTTTTCAGGTTCTATTAGCTTACTTTTTGATTCGCTTTGTTTGGAGCATGATTAGCTATGGAAGTGGCCTCCCAGGAGGAATTTTCCTTCCCATTCTGGCGCTTGGTTCCTTACTTGGTGCCCTAGTTGGTGCCATTTGTGTCAATCTTGGACTTGTCAGTCAGCAACAATTCCCTATATTTGTCATTTTAGGAATGAGTGGCTACTTTGGGGCGATTTCCAAGGCTCCCTTAACTGCTATGATACTTGTTACTGAGATGGTAGGGGACATTCGAAACCTCATGCCACTTGGCTTAGTGACCTTGGTTGCTTACATCGTCATGGATCTACTCAAGGGTGCTCCAGTCTATGAGGCCATGCTGGAAAAAATGCTACCAGAAGAAGCAATAGACGAAGGAGAAGTCACCCTCATTGAAATCCCTGTGTCTGACAAAATCGCTGGAAAACAGGTTCACGAGCTCAACTTGCCACATAACGTACTCATCACCACCCAAGTCCATAATGGCAAAAGCCAAACAGTTAACGGCTCAACTAGAATGTATCTGGGTGATATGATTCACCTGGTGATTCCAAAAAGTGAAATTGGAAAAGTAAAAGATTTGTTGTTATAAGTTTTCGTTTACATAATTTATTTTACGTAAAATATTTTTTGATAGGATTCTCTATGAAAAGAAATAAGGCAATTGCGGTATATTTGCTAGGCACATTTAGCCAAATAGTATCAGCTTGTCTCCTTTTCTTTCTCTTGAATCTTTTTTCTATTCATTCCAATCTATTAACTATTTTAGGAATCATTGTTGGTGGGATTTCTTCAGCTCTTTGGGGAATAATTGTTGCAAATCACTATTTTCATATTCATTTTGAGAAGATTGTAAAAGATTTTTTGAAGATTCATACCAGTTATAAACACTATTTATTATCTTTTTTCCTTATTATCCTTGATTTTTCTTTTCTAATGTTTGGTGGGAAAATAATAGAATTTAGCTGGTATCTCCCATTTTTGATGTTCTTCAAATTTATTGTCTTTGGTGGTATAGAAGAGATTGGATGGCGATATGTCTTTCAACCAATCTTACAAGAGAAGCTACCATATTTTTACTCAACAATCTCAACTTTTTTCAGCTGGGCGCTTTGGCATCTATTGTTCTTTTACATAGATGGTTCCCTAGCAATACTGCAAACTCTACCGTTTTTATTTGGATTGCTGACAAATTCTTTCATACTCTCAGCTCTTTATATCAAAACAAAGAATCTTTGGATTTGCGTTATGACACATTCTATCATTAATGTCTTGTCTCAGCTAACCATAGATACTGATCTATACGAAACCTACCTGATTAAAATTTTCGTCATCTTGGTATCCTGTTATATGGTAATACATAAAAAAGATGAGTATAGTCGGTAGCTGATTTTGTTGGAAACAGTATTATTCTTTGGAAAAGTTATTTGCTAAGGAGGACATACATCATAATTCCAAACGCGAGGTGGCTATCCGTAAAAATATTCTTTCGACAAAAGACAGCAAAGGAAAAATGGCAATTGAAATATTATAGAGAAATCAAAATACAAGCATGACTTATTGTTGTTTTGCCGGATTACATACACACAAAAGACCTGTTTCTTATGATTGCAGAATCAGGTCTTTGTTTTTTCTAGAATTCATCAAACACTTATAACATCTTTCCGAAAAACTATAATTTTCTTGAAAAATATATAAGTCTATGCTATACTACTAGTAGACTAATTTAGGGAGAAAATCATGAAACGTGAGATTTTACTAGAACGAATCGACAAACTAAAACAAATCATGCCCTGGTATGTTCTGGAATACTACCAATCTAAGCTTGCTGTTCCTTATAGTTTTACAACCTTGTACGAATACCTCAAGGAATATGATCGATTTTTCAGCTGGGTTTTAGAGTCTGGGATTTCAAATGCTGATAAAATTGCTGATATTCCTTTATCTGTCTTGGAAAACATGTCAAAGAAAGATATGGAATCCTTTATCCTTTATCTTCGAGAGCGTCCTTTGCTCAATGCTAATACAACCAAACAAGGCGTTTCACAGACAACCATCAATCGAACCTTATCAGCACTTTCCAGTCTTTACAAATATCTAACTGAGGAAGTTGAAAACGACCAAGGGGAACCCTATTTCTATCGCAATGTAATGAAGAAAGTTTCAACCAAGAAAAAGAAAGAAACACTTGCTGCTAGAGCTGAAAACATCAAGCAAAAACTTTTTTTGGGTGATGAAACTGAGGGGTTTCTAACTTATATCGACCAAGAGTACCCTCAACAACTCTCAAATCGCGCTCTCTCATCATTCAATAAAAATAAAGAACGTGATTTAGCTATTATTGCCCTTCTCTTGGCGTCTGGTGTCCGCTTATCTGAAGCTGTTAATCTGGATCTAAGAGATCTCAATCTCAAGATGATGGTTATTGATGTCACTCGAAAAGGTGGCAAACGTGACTCGGTTAATGTCGCTGCTTTCGCCAAGCCTTATCTAGAAAATTATCTCGCCATTCGGAATCAACGCTATAAGACAGAAAAAACAGATACAGCACTCTTTCTGACACTCTACCGAGGTGTTCCCAATCGTATCGATGCTTCCAGTGTTGAAAAAATGGTCGCAAAGTACTCTGAGGACTTCAAAGTTCGTGTAACACCCCATAAACTCCGCCATACCCTAGCAACTAGGCTCTATGATGCAACTAAATCTCAAGTTTTGGTCAGCCATCAGCTAGGCCACGCAAGCACACAAGTCACTGATCTCTATACCCATATCGTTAATGATGAACAGAAAAATGCGTTGGATAGCTTGTGATTTTACGTAATATAAATTATGTAACACATTAAATGTTAGAAAAAGAGCGTAGATCTTTGATAGAATCTTACGCTCTTTTATTCTTTCTATAAAAATTCGATCCAATAATTACGGTGTGGCTCAATAATAATTGGTTTTCCCCAGAATGATTTTAGATAGGCCAAGTTTGCAGGGGTGATCGGTCCTTTTTCACCATTGTACTTCTCTGCACTCTCTTCCGTTAAAAAGCATTTAACTGCTTCATATGGTGTACCATCGCTCGCTATTCGATCAATCCCTAAATAAGCAATCTCATCACCGGCTTTTGGAAAATCTCTAAATAGTTTACCAATAAAATAAACCGTCTTATCTTTCATTAATTCATAAGCCTTACTATTTTCTAGTCTGTTATTCGCTACAGCGTACATAATACAAAAACTATCCACGATATCTTTCAAAGGCATTAATTCTTCTTTATTGACCATAATTTCGTCGGGAGCAAGCCCACCAATGATTAAGTTTTTATAGTGAGGTTGCTGAATGATATTATCTAAAGCCATTCCTAATGGTAGTTGGACAGCTTGATAGCCTAATGGTTCTAGCTCTTGATTTTTCTGGTCATGGTGTCCTTGTGTGATACTGATATTTAAATCATAAGGACTGGTAGATTGTTGCTTCTTAAAAAAAGCCACTACGATACGATCTAACTGTTCAAATAGACCAAGATTTTCAACTGGAACTTTCATCATTGAATTTGATCCCCTTTTTGCTTCAGACTTCCTCTATATTCTACACTCATTATTTTTGAATATCAAGTTTAAGATAAAAGTGTCTGGGACAAATGTCTAACTTTAAATATAAAAAGCGAACAAAATCAGTTATCTGACACTCAGAATTCTGTCTTGTTCGCTTTTTTGTCTAATCTATCGATTTTTAAAATTTATAATAAAGAATTCCTAAAATCAAAATCTTTTTGTCCCAGCCTCTTTTAATTTAGTCAACCACAGCCTCTGCAATTTCTTCTGCAGTAATTCCTGCGAAATAACGGCCTAAATTAATCGTTTGAAGGGCTTTAAGGACATCTTCACGTTCGTATTTCACTCCACGAAGGACATCTTCTACAGCTGCAACGTCTTCGATACCAAAGAAGTCGCCATAGATCTTGATGTCTTGGATTTTTGATTCAAGGACGTTGGCAAAAACTTCAACCTTACCACTGGTAAATTTTGTTCCAAGACGAACGTTAAATTCAGGTGATTTACCGTAGTTCCAGTCCCAAGTTCCAAACTTGGTATCCTTGATACGGTTAATTTCAGCCAATTCTTGTTCAGAAAAAACATATTCAGTCATCTCTGGGTACTCTTTTTTCATGTATTCCAGTAGCAAGTCTCGGAATTCTTCAACTGTGATTTTTTCTGGTAATTCATTGATAATATTGGTTACACGGCCACGAACGGATTTCACACCTTTTGATTCAAATTTATCTTTTGAAACCTTGAGGGCGTTAGCAAGGACTGATAAATCAACGTCAAAGAGCAAGCAACCATGGTGCATAATACGTCCATTGATATAAGCTTGGGCATTGCCACAGAATTTTTTGCCATCAATCTCAAGGTCATTACGGCCTGTGAACTCAGCTTTAACGCCTAGTTGAGCCAAGGTATTGATAACTGGAGTTGAGAAGCTCTTGAAGTCAAAGGCCTTGTTTTCATCTTCTTTTGAAATGATGGTGTAGTTGAGGTTGTTTAAATCGTGGTAAACAGCTCCACCACCACTGATACGGCGGACTACCTCAATACCATTTTCTCGAACATAATCACGGTTGATTTCTTCAATAGTATTCTGGTGACGACCAACAATGATAGATGGTTTGTTAATCCAAAGAAGGAAGATTTGATCCTCATCCAAAAGGTGTTTAAAGGCATATTCTTCCAAGGCGATATTAAAAGCAGTGTCGTTTGAATGATTGATAATATATTTCATGATATCCCTTTATATGATAGAGACTGGAAAATATCTTCCCAGTCTATTCTATCTTCGATTTATTTTTTCTTAGGTGAATGGATGGCCATTCCTAGAACATCCGCAAATGCTTCGTACATCACTTCAGAGTAGGTTGGGTGTCCATGAATAGTCTTCAGCATTTCTTCGACAGTAATTTCCATTTCAATAATGCTTGACGCTTCGTTGATCAATTCTGCAGCTGCAGGACCAATGATATGAACACCAAGTATTTCACCGTATTTCTTATCTGCAATGACTTTAACGAATCCTTGAGCAGCATCAGATGCAATGGCACGTCCGTTCGCCGCAAAGTTGAATTTACCGATAGAAACATCGTATTTCTCACGGGCTTGTTCTTCGGTCAAACCTACTGCTGCTACTTCTGGAAGAGTGTAAATGGCTGCAGGAGTCAAGTTAAGTTTCGCTACGACGTGGTTTCCTTTAAGCGCATTCTCAGCTGCTACTTCTCCCATACGGAAGGCAGCGTGGGCCAACATCTTAGTACCATTGATATCACCTGGTGCATAGATACCTGGAACAGAAGTTTCCATGTATTCGTTAACCTTGATACGACCACGATCCAATTCAAACTCAACATCGCCAATACCTTCAAGATCTGGAACGCGACCGATTGAAAGAAGAGCTTTGCTTGCGATGATATCGTCTTTTCCTTCAACTTTGATACGAAGTTGACCATCTTCCTCGATAATTTCTTGCAGTTTTGTACCTGTTAAGATGGTCATTCCTTTACGTTCAAGGATCAAGCGAAGGTTCTTAGAAACTTCAGCATCCATAGCTGGAACGATACGGTCCATCATTTCGATAACAGTTACCTTTGAACCAAATGTCATAAAGGCTTGACCGAGTTCGATACCGACAACTCCACCACCGATGATAACAAGGCTTTCTGGAACTTCGTTCATTTCAAGAATGTCATCACTTGTCATCACGAGTGATGATTTCATACCAGGAACGTTGATCTTGCTGACTTTCGAACCACCAGCAAGGATGATTTTCTTGGTTTCAAGCAATTCCGAACCATTGACCAAGACATTCTTGTCTTTAGTGATGGTACCAATTCCTTTATGAACAGTAACTCCGTAGCTACGAAGAAGACCTGCAACTCCGCCAACCAAAGTATTGACAACCTTAGACTTGGTTTCAAGTAGTTTATCCATATCTACAGTGAAGTTTGGATTTTCGATGACGATACCACGGTTTGCTGCATGACCGATGTTTTCGATGATTTCAGCGTTGTGAAGGTAGGTCTTAGTTGGGATACAGCCACGGTTCAAGCACGTTCCACCGAGTTCAGATTTTTCAACAAGGGCTACCTTACCACCGAGTTGGGCTGCTTTAATCGCTGCAACATAACCAGCAGGACCTCCACCAATTACAACGATATCAAAGGCATCATCGCTCTTACCATCGTCGTTTGAGGCACTAGCTGCGGGTGCAGGTTTTGATTCTGGCACAGCTGCTCCAGCAGTCGGGATGTTTTCCCCTTCTTCGCCAAGGTAACCGATAACTTCAGTTACTGGAACAGTTTCCCCATCTCCTTTAAGGATGGCAATCAAGTATCCATCTTCTTCGGCTTCCAATTCCATACTGACTTTGTCAGTCATGATTTCCAAAAGGATTTCTCCTTCTTTTACAAATTCACCGACTTTTTTATTCCACTGGACGATTTGTCCTTCTGTCATATCCACGCCGGCTTTTGGCATAATTACTTCTAAGGCCATGTCTTACTTCCTTTATCTAAATCTCTAAAATACAATAGCTGACTTAAACCAACATTGAGATTGGATTCTCAATCAAAGCTTTCAAGTCTTTCATAAACTTAGCACCAGCCATACCATCTACGACACGGTGGTCAATGGTTAATCCTAGACTCATGATTGGTCGGATAACAATCTCACCATTGACAACAACTGGTTTCTCGATTGTCGAACTTACACCCAGAATAGCTGAGTTGGGTTGATTAATGATCGGGCCAAAAGATTGAACACCAAACATTCCCAAGTTACTGATTGTGAATGTCGAATTTTGAAGTTCACTTGGAGCCAATTTACCATCCAAGGTACGACCAATGACATCTTTGAAGGCTACAACCAACTCTGATAAGCTCATCTTTTCAGCATTATAAACTACAGGTGTCATCAATCCATTATCCATTCCAACTGCCATAGCAAGGTTGACATAATTATGAGTGATAATGGTCTTGCCGTCTTCTGTCAATGAAGCGTTGATGTAAGGATGTTTCATCAATGTCTTAACAACAGCCAGTGAAAGAAGATCAGTAACCGTAATTTTCTTACCAGTTGCTTCCATGATTGGTTCAAGAACCTTCTTACGAAGAGCTAGCATTTCAGACATATCGACATCGTAGTTGAGCGTGAAGGTTGGCGCAGTTAGGTAGGATTCAACCATACGTTGGGCGATTACCTTACGCATTGGAGTCATCGGAATACGCTCAATCTCACCATAAGGAGTGATATTGTCTGGAACTTCTTCCACTTTTTCGATTTGAGCAGGAGACTTGATGGTATCGTTTTCGATATTTTCAGGAAGCAAGGCCAAAACGTCCTTCTTCATGATCTTGCCACGATGGCCTGTTCCTTGGATTTCCTGCCAAGCAATGTTATGTTCGAGGGCAATTCGTTTTGCAAGTGGCGAAATGCGAACCACATTTGTGTCTTTATAAGTTTCCACGTCTTCTTTGTGGACACGACCGTTTGCACCTGAGCCAGAAACGTCGTAGAGGTTGATCCCTAGATCATCCGCTAACTTTCTAGCCGCAGGAGTCGCTCTTAGCTTGTCATCAGCCATGACCTCTCCAATTCTAATTATGATACTAAGGGCGTAAAAAGCGACTGAAAAATAGAAAATCTACACAGGCTTCGATGGAGTCAAGAAGATTTATCTTTTTTCTGAGCTTTTAGCCCGTGTTCAACTCTACAAGTAACTTGGACACGGAACGTGTCTCAAGTTACTACGGTTGCCGCTATCAGGCCGTCAACCTAGTAGACTTACTAAGTCGTTCGTCGAATATAATCGATTCGACTCCCTTCTGTCGCAACTTTACAAATAACTTAGATACAAAACATATCTCAAGTTGCTAAAGTTAAAAACTGTTTTTACATAATTTATTTTATGCAATTTTATTCTTTGTTATAGGTTTTACGGATGGCATCTTTGATGCTTTCAACGGTTGGAATCATTGCATTTTCTAGATTTTGTGCGTAAGGCATTGGCACATCCTCTCCGGCGCAACGGCGGATTGGTGCATCTAGATAATCAAATGCTTCTGATTCTGAAATAATAGCTGAAATCTCTCCAATATAGCCACTTGTTTTGTGGGCGTCGTTGACAAGCACCACCTTACCAGTCTTCTTCACTGAGTTAATGATGATATCCTTATCAAGCGGAACGAGGGTACGTGGGTCCACAATTTCAACTGAAATTCCCTCTTCTGCTAATTCTTCAGCAGCTTGAACCACACGACGAAGCATTTTACCATAAGTAACGACTGTTACATCTGTACCTTCACGTTTGATTTCACCAACTCCAAGTGGGATTGTGTAGTCTGGATCAACTGGAACTTCCCCTTTTTGGTTAAATTCTGACTTGTATTCAAGAATGATAACTGGGTTGTTATCACGGATAGAAGACTTGAGCAGTCCTTTCATGTCAGCAGGCGTACCTGGAGCTACAACCTTAAGACCTGGGATGTGTGTAAACCAAGACTCTAGAGACTGAGAGTGCTGAGCTGCAGAACCAACTCCGTTACCAGCTGCACATCGGATAGTCATTGGAACCTGACCTTTTCCACCAAACATGTAACGTGTTTTAGCAGCTTGGTTGACGATATTATCCATGGCAATAACCGAGAAGTCCATGAAGGTCATATCGACGATTGGACGAAGTCCTGTCATGGCTGCTCCTGCTGCTGCACCTGAGATAGCAGCTTCAGAAATCGGACAGTCACGGATACGTTCTGGACCAAATTCTTCGAGCATTCCAACAGAAGTTCCGAAGTCTCCTCCGAAGACACCGACGTCTTCTCCCATCAAGAATACATTTTCATCGCGACGCATTTCCTCAGACATAGCAAGGATAATGGTGTCACGGAACGACATTGTTTTTGTTTCCATTTTTATCTCTTTCTCCTTAGTCTGCGTAAATATCTTCAAATGCTGATTCTAGTGGTGGGAATGGGCTTTCTTCTGCAAATTTAACAGAAGCTTCTACTGCTTCCTTGACTTGTGCTTGAATTTCTTCCAATTCTTCTGCACTTGCAATATTGTTTTCAATGAGGTATTTGCGAAGGTTTTCGATTGGGTCTTTTTGTTTCCACAAATCCACTTCTTCACGCGTACGATATTTACCAGGGTCAGATGATGAGTGACCAAGCCAGCGATAGGTTACACTTTCGATCAAGACTGGGCCATTGCCACCACGAACATGATCTACTGCTTTCTTAAATCCTTCATAAACGTCGATGACATTGTTTCCATCTTCGATAAACATTCCTGGGATTCCATAAGCAGCACTACGTTGATGGATATGCTCCACATTGGTCATTTTCTTGATATCCGCAGAAATCCCATAACCGTTGTTAATGCAGTAGAAAATAACAGGAAGTTTCCAAATAGAAGCCATATTCACTGCTTCGTGGAAAACACCTTCGTTGGTCGCACCATCTCCAAAGAAGCAGACAACGATTTTACCAGTATGTTGCATTTGCTGACTGAGGGCTGCACCGACAGCGATTCCCATACCACCACCTACGATACCATTGGCACCAAGGTTACCAGCATCAAGGTCAGCAATGTGCATGGAACCACCTTTTCCTTTACAGGTTCCAGTATATTTCCCAAGGATTTCAGCCATCATTCCGTTGAGGTCAATCCCCTTAGCAATAGCTTGCCCGTGTCCACGGTGATTTGAGGTAATCAGATCATCTGGATTAAGAGCCAGCATCGCTCCGACGTTAGCAGCTTCTTCTCCGACAGAGAAGTGAGTCATACCAGGAACTTTTCCCTTTTTCACTAACTGAGCAATTTTTAAGTCCATGCGACGGATTTCTTCCATCTTACGGAACATCTCTAGCAAAAGATTTTTATCTAAAGTTGACATAATCTTGCCTTTCTAACATTGTTCTTACCTTACTATTTTACCTTTTTTAGTATACACTGTCAAAGTATTTGTTAAGAAAAATTCACAAAATAGAAAAAAGAAATCCCCGAAGAAACAGGGATTTTCTTTGATTAGAATATTTTTTCACAAAGTGTTTTTGAAGCTATTTTCCGAAAATTAGTTGATTTTTTTCATAATCGTTTGCAAGCGCCATTGGTAGAGGATAGCACTAACGACTAAACTCGCTATCAAACCAATCCAGTAAGAATAGGCGCCCAAAGTTGTTACATGGTCTAAGAATAAACCTAGTGGAATAGACACAGCCCAGTAAGCAATTACACCAAGATAAAAGGGAACAACCGTATCCTTATAGCCTCTCAAAATTCCTTGTAAAGGAGCTGCAACGGTGTCAGCTAACTGGAAAAATAGACTATAAGTTAGGAAGGTAGATGTTAGTTCAATGAAGTCAGGATTATTTCCATATAAACTGGCTACGACATCTCTCAAGATATAGAGGAAGCTTAAGGTAAAGCCTGCAAATATCAACGCTATCCAACGACCAAGTTTAATATAGGTCTTGGCATCATCAAAACGCTTAGTACCAACTTCATAAGAAACAACTATGGCCATGGCAGAGGAAATGCTCACAGGAAAGGCATACATGAGAGTTGAGAAGTTCATGGCTGACTGGTGGCTGGCAATAATCATAGACAAGAATTTAGCCATAATCAAACCAACGACTGAAAAAATAATAACCTCAGCAAAAACTGTACCACCGATTGGTAAACCCAAACGAATCCCTTCTTTGATCTTCACTAGATTAAGCGGAAGCGGTTTTTCCAAATGAAACTCTTGTAACTTTTCCTGTTTTAAAAGAATGATGACAGAGATTCCAAGGAGGCACCAGTAAGCTAGGGAAGTACCTAAGCCTGCTCCTGCTCCCCCTAACTCTGGAAAACCAAAGCCACCGTAAATTAACAAATAGTTAAATCCACAATTTAAAGGAAGCAATAAGAGCATAAGGTACATAGATAGCTTGGTCAGACCGAGTGAATCAAGTAGCGATCGGATAACACTGAAAAGCAACAAGGGAATAATTCCGATAGACAAATACCAAAGATAAGAAACTGAAACTGCTGCCACTTGTTCTTCTAGTCCAATATGGTTTAAAACGGGGGCGCTAAGAATATTACCATCCCAAGCAAAATCAGAGACAATCCAAAAGCTAAGTAGATAAATTGGTAAAAATCCGATGCTACTTCTTCCTTTTTACCCCGTCCTAGATGATGGCCTATAATGGGAACCATGGCCGAAACAATCCCTGTTAAAAAAGTAAAGAAAGGATTCCATAGACTCGTTGCAGTTGATACTCCTGCCAAGTCCATGGTATTGTACTGCCCCGTCATGGTTGTATCGACAAAAGAGGCAGAATAATTGGTAAATTGATAAATCAGGATAGGGAAAAATATCTTCAGAAATAAGACAAACTTATCTTTAAATTGATGGGTTGGATACATACAGGCTCTCTATTCTTATAGTTTATAGAGCAGAATCCCATCTAGTTTTGGTAGACGATTTGTCCCTTACAGATAGTATATTTGACCTGCCCTTTTAAAGTTTCACCGATAAATGGTGAATTAGCTGCTTTTGAAGCAAAGTGGGAGTCCACAAGACGGTCAGCCTTAGCATCAAAGATAGTGATATCCGCTGGACCATTCTCAGCCAAGTAACCTACTTCAAAGTTATACAATTTAGCTGGATTAACAGTCATTTTTTCTAGCAATTCCATCAAGCTTAGCTCACCAGCTTCCACCAAATAAGTCAGACCAAGAGAAAGAGAGGTTTCCAAACCAGTCATACCAGATGGCGCTTTAGTGATATCCTCTACATTCTTCTCGTCTGTATGGTGAGGCGCGTGGTCTGTCGCGATTACAGAAATGACTCCCGACTTGAGACCTTCAATCACGGCACGACGATCTGATTCCAAACGAAGAGGAGGATTCATTTTGGCATTGCTACCTTGAGTCAATAGGAGTGCTTCTGTCTTTGAGAAATGCTGTGGAGCTACTTCTGCTGTGACTTGTGCACCTAAACCTTGGGCGAACTCCACCACCTTGACACTTTCTTCCTTAGACAAATGCTGGATGTGAACATGGGCTTTGGTTGCATAGGCAATCATAACATCACGCGCAATCATAGCGTATTCTGCTACACCTGTCGCACCACAGATCTTAAAGTGGTCTTTAGCAATGTTTTCATTGAAACCAAGAATACCGTTCAAACCAGGGTCTTCCTCGTGAAGGCAAACAAAAGTACCAAGTTTCTTGGCAGTTTCCAAGGCTTCTTTGAGAACCTTGCTGCTCTCAAGCGGAATACCATCATCTGAAAAACCAACAGCTCCAGCTTCTAAAAGCGCCTTAAAGTCAGTTAAGTCTTGCCCATTAAAATTCTTAGTAATAGTTGCAACCGTTCTGACGTTAATCTTTTCCTTGGCAGCAGACTGGAGAACTTCTTGTAATGTCTCTACATCCGAGATGGTTGGATTGGTATTAGCCATCATGACAACCGTTGTAAAGCCACCTGCAGCGGCTGCTAGGGCACCGGTATGGATGTCTTCTTTGTGTGTTTGACCAGGTTCACGGAAATGAACATGGATATCAACCAGTCCAGGCGAAACCACAAGACCAGTAGCGTCGATCAGTTCTGCTCCTTCTTCCTTAATTTCAGGGGCAATTTTGACAATTTTTCCATCTTCGACCAAAACGTCACACACTTGATCCAAACCAGACTTGGGATCCATGACACGACCATTTTTGATTAGTAACATAGCTCTACTCCTTTATTCATAAAAATCAACCTGGGTATCCAATAATTTATCCCCATCATACACAAACTTAGCTGAAAAGAAGGGTTTGTCCTCTAAAAGCCACTCAACAAAGGTGTGGTCCCCTTCCCAAGTCGGCTTGCTCAAGACTTCATCATAGGGAACCCACTCTAAGGTCCCCTCATTGCAGTCAATCAAGTCACCCTCAAACTCCGTCACCTTAAAAACATAGGTGTACCAGTCTAAATCTGGTGTGAAATCAGGAAAAGTAATGACTCCTTTTAGAACAGGCTTGGCTTTCAGACCTGTTTCTTCGAAGATTTCACGCGCCGCGCATTCCTGAGGCGTCTCTCCTCTCTCTAGCTTACCACCCACACCAATCCATTTCCCTTTATGGACATCATTGGGTTTCTTATTACGATGGAGCATGAGCAGTTCTTTTCCGTTATCAATGTAGCAAATCGTCGCTAACTGAGGCATATTCTCTCCTTATCTAAGCCAATCGATTGGCACTTGTCCTGTCTCTTTTAAAAATGCATTAGCCTTGGAAAAAGGCTTGGAACCCCAAAATCCTCTGAAAACAGATAAAGGACTAGGATGGGCTGATTCGATAATCAAGTGGTGTGGATTGGTAACCAAGGCCCTCTTCTTACGTGCATAAGCGCCCCAGAGTACAAAGACCACTGCCCTATCCAGATTATTGACCACCTGAATCACAGCATCTGTAAAGGGCTCCCATATCTGTCCAGCATGACCATTGGCCTGCCCAGCAGGAACGGTCAAGCAAGCATTGAGAAGTAAAACTCCTTGCTCAGCCCAAGCAGTCAAATCATGGGATGCTTTAACTCCGACATCATCTGCTAATTCTTTCAAGATATTTTGCAAGGATGGTGGAGCTGGAATAGAGTCAGGTACAGAAAAGCTCAAGCCCTGCGCCTGACCTGGTCCGTGATAGGGGTCTTGCCCTAGAATCACCACCTTAACCTCTTCAAGCGGTGTTGTCAAGAGAGCCTGAAAAACCTTTTCCTTGGGCGGATAAACAGTTCCCTGAGCATAGACTTGCTCCATAAACTGATTGATTTTCCCAAAAAACCCCTCAGGTAATTGCTCCTTAATTAAAGCATGCCAAGATGAGTGTTGCATCGCCAACTCCTTCGTTTTTACTGCTTCTATTATAGCAAAAAGTGGCTATCTAAACCACTTTTTACAGTTTATCCAAACAATCCAGCAAGTCTTGGTAAGAATGGACTTCGTAAGTCGGATGGGCTTGCGTCTTATTTTCTAGATGATAGGGATTGTACCAGATAGTGTCAATCCTAGCATTATTGCCACCTTGAATATCTGCTGTTAGGGAATCTCCAATCATCAGCGCTTTTTCTTTATCAAATCCAGCAATCTCTTGACCAATTTTTTCATAGAATAGTGCATCAGGTTTTTGAGTTTGCAACTGCTCAGAGATAAAGACTTGGTTGAAATAGGGAGCCAGACCTGATTGAGCCAGACGACCCGTCTGAATGGCAGTAATGCCATTTGTCGCAGCATACAAGTCATAATCACGTTCGATGAGGCTGTCTAAAAGTTCATGTGCGCCTGAAAAAGTTTGACCTTGTTGAGCGAGGTAAAATTGGTAACGCTGGGCTAGAAAACTACCGTCTTTTTCCTGTCCAAAATGAGCAAATAAACGAGAAAAGCGCGTGTTAACCAGCTCGTGTTTACTAATTTTCTTTTGCTCCAAGTCTTTCCAGAGAGCCTTGTTCATGGGAACGTAATAATCTTTGTAGGTTTGGATATCTGCAACTCCTTCTTCTTTTAGAAGTTGGGTCAGAGCCACATCCTCAGCAGCATCAAAATCAAGCAAGGTGTGGTCAAGGTCGAAGAGTAGAAATTTGTAGGGCAATTTGAAGTTTTCCTTTCTGAAAAAGCTTTATGACTATTATAGCATAAAGTAAGAAAGCAAAGCCAAGCAATTTATTCCATCTATTTGATATACAATAATCACAACAAAATGATACAAGTATACTTACAAATCACTCTCCTAGCCTTTTGACAGCCCAAATCTTTCAGAATAGAATAATCCTAACTATCGAACGCTCTGACTTCATAGATATATATGTAATTCTAAACTTAGAATTACAATAAAATAAATGTTTTAGAGCTATTCTAAGTCTATGATAGCCTTAAATTTTAATTTTTGAAGGATTCTAAAGTTAGAATAGCTCTAAAATAACAAGAACCAAGCTATTCGAAGCTTAGAAGAACCTTTTCTAAACCTCATTATCAATTCATCTAGTTGCTCTTGCAATTTTTCTGATGAGCTTTGAGTTTTTTCAGAGCCCAGTCATAGTGACTGGAGGTGCTACTGACAAAGTAGGAACCTAGACTTGTTCCTCCCGTCCACTTATAGACACCTTTTGTGAACAATTCGTCATTGCTGAAGCCTTCCATCAACTCTAAAACCTCTTTATGCGATTGATTGAGGAGTTTGGTCGCTTCTTCTAAGGACGTTCTCTGGTGCTTCTTCCAAAAAGCGACATTCATTTCCCCATAAGTTTTCCAATTATAAGGTTCAGGGAGAAAAGGTCTTTCATGACCCTTTTGATTGGAATGTACCCAGGTTAAAAGTAACTGATGCCATTCATAGAGATGGATCAGGACATCCCGCAGATTTTTATCTCTTTTCCAGTGAGCTTCTTTTTTCTTTTGGTCTTTTGAAAAATCAAAAGGAGTCTGTAGCTCCTCTTCACTTAATTTAGAGATAAAGTGATTGAACTTTTTATAGTTTTCCTTAGAGGCTAACACTAGCTCCTCTTTTGTTTTTGGTCTAGGCATAGGAGTTCTCCCTTCATTTTCAAGTAGAATAAGCTATTTTCTTACTTCATTATACCACAATCAAAAAGCAGTTCTTCATTTTACGAAAAACTGCTTTTACTTGCCATTTTATAAAAGTTAGGAGCGCCCCTAGACTTGCTTATTTACATATAAATCTTTAAAGAGACCATCCACTTCTGCTATCCGATAGAGCAAGTGGGATAGTTCTTGGTAATCTTCTTTTAAACATGAAAGGTGGGCTTGGCCAAATAGAGTAGCCAATTCCTCTTTTAATCTTGCCCCTTCTGGATCATGATCTTTTAAGAATTGACTGAGATAGAGATTTCGAACAGCCGCAAGTTTGAAGCTGAAATACTGATGCAATTGTTTTTGCTCTGTATTTAAGCCATTTTCAGCAACTGCTTTTGCATAGCATTCCAAAACACTGTTTTGACCATTCAGATATCGGTTTTTCATAATCCTTGCTGTTTCCTGATAGATTTCAGTCTGACTAGGACTCTTGACCTTCTTAAAATTTCCCCACATGGAGTATGCTCCACGCTTATAGTCAATAGCCTCCGCCTTCCAAGCTTCTAATATGTCATTAAAAGCAACCTTCATACAGGCAAAACCAGCTGGATTATGCAAATAGAGATACTGATCATCAATGTCATACACGGTTACGAAGTGATCCACGCCATAAAGGATTGTGTGATTGGGATTGTAGGTCAGATGGCCCATATCAAGAGGTCCCAGTACGACAGGTCCATTGGACAGAAATATTTCCAACTTTCCTTTAACCTCTTCCAAATCTACTTCTGATTTATCCTTTAGATAGAAGTCCTCATAGTCAAACCCAAGTATATTTAAGGAATGGGAGATGGAAAGGTCTGGCATTCCATTATCAAAGAATACTAAAGGGTGCACCTCATCTTCCTTCACGATACTAGCGCCATTTCCCATCACCATAATTGCCTCTAAAAACTCTGCTTTAAAGTCATAACCATAGGCATCCAGTGCCATTGCCAATGAATAACTATAGCAAAGTGACACATCTCCAAAATACATCTGCATATTCCTACCTCCTTATCTTCTATGGGACTATTATACCGAGAAAACTACTCGCATGCCCCATAAAATCCAAACAAAAATTATGGTATGTTTGATTTATAGACATGAATTTCTTTATACTTAAATTTAAATTAAATTGTAATTCTTTTTTGCATAAGTTATTTCTCAAACAAAGAAAAACTCTGTAAAAGATACCTTCTACAGAGTTTTGTTTGCGTCTTTATAAAAAATCAGAAAATGATCTAGTCCTTGCTTACTGGTATCCAGAGTTCCATTTGATAGTCTGGTGACGACATATCTCCTTCAGTATAGACTTCAAAATCTGGCGCTCCTGAGTGGCGATAGCCTGTTTCTGGGAAAAAAACCTCCAAAACATACTTCCAAGCATTTGTGAATGCTAGCTGGTATAGGACCTTTGACTGGGACGATAGCATATTCAGCTGCTGGGATGTCTTTGATTGACAGACCTAGTTCTTCTGCTTTAGTTTTATCCGTCACATCATAAGCAGCCATGTAGTTGATGATTTCACCTTCTTTGACATCCGAGCAGAGGCCAAAGGATTGGCCGCTACCCAAACCTTCTAGCATTTCAAAACTGTGATGGGCATAGAGTTGCTCCCAAGCAGACGGGCATTTGCTATTGTCAATAGCTTCCAATAGGACGCCTGCCACGATAAATGCAGGCTTCTTTTGAATCTTGATATCCATGTTCTTTCCTCCTGTGATTTTTAAGTATAATTGAAGCTTAGGAAAGACCCGATAAGGTTTTCCATTTCGAACTTCTGAGGGAGTTTCCCCATGGAATTTCTTAAAGGCTGAGCTGAAGGCATCCGCAGACTCATAGCCGTATTTCAGTGCTATATCAATGACTTTCTCAGTACTTCCCCGCAAGTCTGTCACTGCTTCTGACAACCTGCGATTGCGCAAATATTCTGCCAAGGTCATATCAGCCATGATGGAAAAGATTCTGCTAAAAAGAGGATAAGAATAGCCTGATAGCTGCTGAAATCTTTTCATATCCACTTCCCCAGTCAGCTGCTGCTCCAAATAATCCATGGTTTGGTTGAATTGATGCATCATATTCGTTTCTTCTTACCTCCACAAGATACAAAAGTCCTTAAAAGCAAAGTGAAAATAGAAAAATTGACGCCGGATCTTCTGGTCCTAGGAAATTTTGTCTTTTTCGCATAGCTTTTAGGCCGTGTTCAATTCTATCTATAGTCTAACAAATATCAGATACTTCCGCCCCAGAATCTTTGTACAAGATTTAAAGGTGTAGATTTCTATAACTTATCTTTTAATTTCTCAACAAAGAGATAAGCTGCTGGGCAGGTCAAGGTATTCTTAATCGTCAAATGATTAATTTGATGGATTTTTTTACGATCTGTATGGGGAAATTCTCGGCAGGCCTTTGGACGAACATCATAGATGGAACAGAGATTATCTCCCCCTAAAAATGGGCAAGGCATGGATTTGAAAACCTTATCCCCATCTTCATCCACCTGCAGAAATTCCGCTTCAAAAGCTGGCAGTTTCATCTTAAAATACTTGGCAATGCGTGTAATATCGGCTTCTTTGAAGTCAGGCCCCAATGTCTTGCAACAGTTAGCGCAGGCGGTACAATCAATCTCAGCAAAGACTTCTTGGTGAATCTGCTGCGCAATCTTATCTAAGTTTTTAGGAGGTTTTTTCTTTAGATTGGCTAAAACTTTGCGGTGCTCCTTCTGCTTTTGCAAGGCTAGTTGGTGGTAATACTCAATATCAATCTCTTTAGACATAATTTCTTCCTAATACAAGTGTTTTTGTCTATTATACCATAAACTATTTTCTATTTTTTGCCTTTATATACAAAAAGCCCTTCGGATAAAATCCGAGGGGCTTAAAACGTTGTTAAATCAACGACCGAACTTTTGAATTTCAAGGTTCGGGATAAAATAGTTCACTGAACTATTTTATTTTTTCAAGTTGTAGAATGATTTCAATCCACGGTATTCAGCTACTTCACCAAGTTGATCTTCGATGCGAAGCAATTGGTTGTATTTAGCGATACGGTCTGTACGTGAAAGTGAACCAGTCTTGATTTGTCCTGCGTTTGTTGCAACTGCGATATCAGCGATTGTTGAATCTTCAGTTTCACCTGAACGGTGTGATACAACGGCAGTGTAACCAGCTTCTTTCGCCATTTCGATAGCGTCGAATGTTTCAGTAAGAGTACCGATTTGGTTAACTTTGATAAGGATTGAGTTAGCAGCACCTTCTTCGATACCACGTGAAAGGTAATCAGTGTTTGTTACGAAGAAGTCGTCACCAACCAATTGAACTTTACCACCAAGACGTTCAGTAAGAGCTTTCCAACCTTCCCAGTCGTTTTCGTCCATACCATCTTCGATAATGATGATTGGGTATTTGTTTACCAATTCTTCAAGGTAGTCGATTTGTTCAGCAGCAGTGCGGACAGCAGCTCCTTCACCTTCGAATTTAGTGTAATCGTAAACTTTACGTTCTTTATCGTAGAATTCTGATGATGCACAGTCAAATCCGATAAATACGTCTTTACCTGGAACATAACCAGCAGCTTCGATAGCAGCGATGATAGTTTCTACACCATCTTCAGTTCCGTCGAAACGAGGAGCGAATCCACCTTCGTCACCAACGGCAGTTTCAAGACCACGACCTTTAAGGATTTTCTTAAGTGCGTGGAAGATTTCAGCACCCCAACGAAGAGCTTCTTTGAATGTAGGTGCACCAGCAGGTACGATCATGAATTCTTGGAAAGCGATTGGAGCATCTGAGTGAGATCCACCATTGATGATGTTCATCATTGGAGTTGGAAGAACTTTAGTGTTGAATCCACCAAGGTAGCTGTAAAGTGGGATTTCAAGGTAGTCAGCAGCAGCACGAGCTACAGCGATAGACACACCAAGGATTGCGTTTGCTCCCAATTTACCTTTGTTAGGAGTACCGTCAAGAGCGATCATTGCACGGTCAATAGCTTGTTGGTCACGAACATCGTAGCCGATGATTGCTTCAGCAATGATGTTGTTTACATTGTCAACAGCTTTTTGAGTTCCAAGACCACCGTAACGAGATTTGTCACCGTCGCGAAGTTCTACAGCTTCGTGTTCACCAGTAGAAGCTCCTGATGGAACCATACCACGTCCGAAAGCACCTGATTCAGTATAAACTTCTACTTCAAGTGTTGGGTTACCGCGTGAGTCTAGGACTTCGCGAGCGTAAACATCAGTAATAATTGACATTTTTTTACTCTCCTTTGAGTTAAATTTTTTACACCTCTATGATACCTTAAAAATAAGCGTTTTTCAAGGAAA